>NZ_JBLVOL010000070.1:107887-123006 GCF_053543755.1 Achromobacter semiaridum
CGCCACGGGTCTAGGGATGTGCGGGCTATTGTAGGGGTTCGGCCCCGATGACTGAAGCAGGGTTTCGGGCGCGGGGCCGAAGCGCCGCCGCGCTAGCCGACGGCCTGATCCAGCCGCGTGCCCGTCAGGCCCGAACAATAGGCGCGCGACGCGATGCGGTTCATGAGGAAGGCGCGGTCGGTGCCGGCCGGGCCGGGCATTTCAGACAACGCCCGGTAAGCGCGGCGCAAGGCCTCGCCCCGCGTGTCGCCGCAAACCAGCAGGCGGGTGCAGGGCAAGCGACGGTCGACGCAGCCGTCGATACGCATTTCCAGCGCATGCGCGCCGACGGCGTCGGGGCTGGCCACGATGGAGCCGGCATGCGGTTGCGCTTCGGCGCCAATCACGCGGAACACGCCGCTGCGGTCGTCCAGGCAAAACGCCACGGCGCCCATGCCCTGCCAGTTGCGGTCTCGGGCGACCTCGGTGGCAATCGTGCGCAACGCGGTTTCGATGGATGATGGAAGATGCGGCGCAGGGCATTCGGCGATCAGCACGCGGGCCTCGCGCCAGACGCAGCGTTCCCACGCGCGGCCGGCAACCATTTCGCCCGTCTCGGATACAAATACATGGATATCAAGCCGGCGCTCACGGCCCGCGGCCGGCCCGGCATAGTCCGTGGGAGGACCGCGCCGGCTGCTGGCGCCCCCCGATGACATCACAGTAGAAACTTTGGCACCCATGGCCCCTCCCGTCTTTCTGCTTGCAGCGCAAGCGTATCACCTTCCCATGACAAGCAATTTGTGGGCCATGCCGCCGCAGCCCGTAGCAGATGCCCACCGACCCCGCCCGCGCACCGGATCAAAGCGGCACGCTACGTGCTACGCACCATTTCAGGGCGGGCGCCACCCTTAAGACGCCCTACTGCTCCCGTCGGATGAGGCGCATGCGCCGATGGGGGATAATTCACTTTTCTTGCTTAACCCGGTCGGGTTTTGATATACGGGTTTACCACTAGGCCCATCAAAACCAGCGCTGCAACCTTCTTCTTCAAGGAATCGTCGTGGGCAACAACACGCAATTTCCCGCTTCCGTCTTCAAGGCGTATGACATTCGCGGCACCGTGCCGGACCTGATCGATGCAAAGTTCGCTCGCGCGCTAGGCGTGGCGCTGGCCGCTCGCGCACGCGAAGAAGGCGTGCAGACCCTGGTGGTGGGCCGCGACGGCCGCCTCAGCAGCGAAATGCTGTCCGACGCCTTGCAGGAAGGCATGCTGGAAGGCGGGGTCGATACCCTGGATGTCGGCATGGTGCCCACGCCGCTGGTGTACTTTGCCGCGAACATCATGCAAACCGGGTCCGGCGTGGCCATCACCGGCAGCCACAATCCGCCCAAGTACAACGGCTTCAAGATGATGATGGGCGGCCGCGCCCTGTATGGCGACGAGGTACAGGCCTTGGGCGCCGCCATGAACGGCGCACCCTCGGCCCCGGCTGAACGCGCCGGCGTGCGCCGCCAGCTGGACCTGGTCGCCGCTTACATTGCGCGCGTGGCCTCGGGCGTGAAGCTGGCCCGCCCCATGAAGATCGCCATCGACTGCGGCAACGGCGTGGCCGGCGCGGTGGCGCCGCAGCTGTTCCGCGCGCTGGGCTGCGAAGTGACAGAACTGTTCTGCGAGGTGGATGGCACGTTCCCCAACCACCACCCGGACCCGGCCGAACCCAAGAACCTGCAAGACCTGATCAAGTGCGTGGCCGAAACCGACTGCGAGCTGGGCCTGGCCTTTGACGGCGACGGCGACCGCCTGGGCGTCGTCACGAAATCCGGTCAGATCATCTGGCCGGACCGCCAACTGGTGCTGTTCGCGCGCGACGTGCTGGACCGCAACCCCGGCGCCACCATCATTTACGACGTCAAGTGCAGCCGCCACGTGGGGCTGTCCGTGGAAGCCGCGGGCGGCGTTCCGCTGATGTGGAAAACGGGCCATTCCCTGGTCAAGGCCAAGCTGGCCGAAACCGGCGCGCCGCTGGCCGGCGAAATGAGCGGCCACATCTTCTTCAAGGAACGCTGGTACGGCTTTGACGACGGCCTGTACACCGGCGCGCGCCTGCTTGAAATCGTATCGCGCCAGGCCGACGCCTGCGCACCGCTGGAAGCATTGCCGCAGGACGTTTCGACGCCCGAGCTGAAGCTGGAAATGGAAGAAGGCCAACCCTTTACCCTGGTCAAGGGCTTGCAGGACAACGGCCAGTTCCCCGACGCCCGCCGCGTCATCACCATCGACGGCGTGCGCGCGGAATACGCCGACGGTTTCGGCCTGGCCCGCCCGTCCAACACCACGCCCGTTGTCGTGCTGCGCTTCGAGGCGGAAAACCCCGAGGCGCTGGCACGCATCCAGGCCGACTTCCGACGCGAACTGGGCAAGCTCGCGCCAGAAGCGACTTTGCCGTTCTGATTGCGTCCATGTCGCTATCCAACAGCCCGGCCTGGCAACCATTTACGGCAGCGGCCAAGGCCGCGCCCTTGCGCGGCGAGCAGCTCAGGGTCATCAACGCGCCGGGCCTGCGGCTGGATCTGAGCACCCAGCCGCATTCGCCGGCGCTGCACGCGGCGTCTGAAGCGCTGCTAGCGCAGCAGAACTTTGACGCCGCCCGCGCCTTGTTGTTCGATGGGGGCCACGCCAACTGGACCGAGGGCCGCGCGGCCTGGCATACCGCCCTGCGCGCGCCCAACCCGCCCGCCCCCGTGGCGAAGGTGGTGCAAGCCGAACGCGACCGGCTGCGCGAATTCGTACGCGAAGCCGATCGTGCCGACCGCTACGGCTACGTCCTGCACCTGGGCATCGGCGGCAGCGACTGGGGGCCTCGCCTGGTGACGCGCGCCTTGCGTCATGGCGGCGGCCGGCGCGAAGTGCGATTCGCATCGAACGTGGATTCGCATTCCGTCGCCGACGCCATGAGCCGCCTGGACCCGCACGACACGCTGGTCATCGTCGCGTCCAAATCGTTCACCACGACCGAGCCGCTGGCCAACGCCGAAGTGGCCATGAACTGGCTGCGCGAAGCCGGCGTGGCGGACCCGATCAAGCAAGTGGTGGCGATTACCGCCAACGTGGAAGCCGCGCTGAACCTGGGTATCCTGCCCGATCACATCTTCCAGATCTGGGACTGGGTGGGCGGCCGTTATTCGTTGTGGTCCGCCATCGGCTTGCCCATCGCGCTGGCGCTGGGCAACGACGCGTTTGACCAGTTGCTGGCAGGCGCGGCGGCCATGGACGAACATTTCCGCACGGCGCCGCTGGCTGACAACGCGCCGGTGCAGATGGCGCTGGCAGGCGTCGTCAACCGCAGCGTGCTGGGCTATCACTCGCTGGTCATCGCGCCGTACGACTCACGGCTGTATCACCTGGTGCCGTGGGCGCAGCAGTTGGAAATGGAGTCGCTGGGCAAGGTGGCAACGGCTGACGGCAGCCCCGTTGGCGTGCCCACCGGCCCCGCAATCTGGGGGATGTCGGGTACCGATTGCCAGCACACCTTTTTCCAATGGATGCATCAGGACGCGATGGGTGCACCCGTGGATTTCATCTTGTGCGAACAGCCGGATCACGCCTACGCGCGTCACCACGAACTGCTGATAGCCAATTGCCTGGCGCAGCGCTCGGCGCTGCTGCGCGGCAAATCCCTTGACGAGGCGCTGGCGGAAACGTCCGCCACCGAAAGCGATCCGGCGCGCGCGCGATGGCTGGCGCAACACCGCGTTCATCCGGGCGGGCGCCCGTCTTCGCTGATCGTGTTGCCGCGGCTTGAGGCCTACACGTTGGGCGCGTTGCTGGCGATGTACGAACACAAGGTGTTCACCCAAGGCGTGATCTGGGGCATCAACCCGTTCGACCAATGGGGCGTGGAATTTGGCAAGGCGCTGGCCAAGGGCATCATGCGCGAACTCGATTCGCCGCAGCCCAGCCAGCAGGACCCGTCGACCCGTTTCTGGATCGACGCGATCGCGCGGCGGCAGTAGGCGGACAGCGCGTCGGCGGCAGCCTACGGCTAGCCGCCAGCCGCGCGCCGCCCCAGCGCGTCGTACAGCTCAACATGCACGCGCGCAACCTGGCGGATATCGAACTCGCGTTCGGCCAGATCCCGCCCGGCCGTACCCATGGCCTGGCGCAGCGCGGCGTCTTGTGCCAAACGCGCGATGGCGTCCGCCAGCGATGCGGCATCGCGCACCGGCACCAGCAAGCCGGTCTTGCCGGGGTCGATGGCGTCTCGGCAACCGGGCACGTCTGTCGTGACCACCGCGCGCCCGCAGGCCGCGGCTTCGATCAGCGATTTGGGCAGCCCTTCGCGATATGAAGGCAGCACGGCGATGTGGCTGGCGGCGTATAGCTCAGCAATATCCGAACGTTCGCCCAGCGCTTGCACCGCGCCCTCGCGCTGCCAGGCCTCCACCTCTTCTTGCGTGGCCGACGTGGGGTTGCCCGCATCCACCCCGCCCACCAGTTGCATCGTGACGGGCACGCCGCGCTCGCGCAGCAGCGATGCCGCGTCGACAAACTCCCGCACGCCTTTGTCGCGCAACAAACGCGCCACCATCGTGACCACGACGGGCGGCGACGACGGCTCGGGCGACGCGCGATAGGCGTCCAGATCAACACCCGCGCCACGAATCATGACAACCTGCTCGTCGCGCACCGCGCCCAGGGACTTGAGCAGGTCGCGATCATTGGCATTCTGGAAAATCACGCGGCTGTTCGGATGGCCCAGCGCCACGCGGTACAGACGCGCCACCACGGCGCGCACCAGGCGCATCTTCAGGGAGTTCGACAGGAACACGAAGCCCAGCCCCGAGATCGCCGCCACCATGCCCGGCACGCGCGCCAGCCGCGCGGCAATGCCGCCGTACAGCACCGGCTTGATCGTCACCAGGTGCACCACGTCCGGGCGCACGCGGCGAAACAGGCGCACCAGCGCGCGCAACGTGCCCAGTTCCTGCAAGGGATGCTTGCCGCTGCGCGTCATGGGGATGGCGTGATGCGTCATGCCCAGCGCCTGGATGTGGGCCACGGCCGGGCCGTCCATCGTGGCCACGTGCACGTCATAGCCCGCCTGCTGCGCCGCCAGCGCCACCGGCACGCGGTGCGACATGAAAAACGCGGGATTGTTGACCACAAACATCAGGCGGCGGCTCATGCCTTGGCTCCAGAAATACGGCGCCATACGGCGGTGTAACGTTGCACCATGCGTGCCAGATCGAAGTTTTCCAGCACGCGCGCGCGGCCGGCTTCCCCGGCGCGGCCCGTGCCACGCGCGGCCACATCGCACAGCGCGGTTTCGATGCCGCGCGCCAGCGCTTCGGCCTGCTCGGGCGGCACGACGACGCCGGTGTCGGCGACGATGTAGGCGGCGTCGCCCACATCGGTCACCACGCAATAGACGCCGCACGCCATGGCCTCGGCCACCACATTGGGAAAGCCCTCGGCGCAGCTGGACAGCACATGCAGGTCCAACCCGTTCATCACGGCGGGCACGTCGTCGCTGGGGCCGGCCAGGATCAGGCGGTCGCGCAGGTTCAGCTTGTCGATCAAGGCAAGCAGTTCGGGGTTGTCCGCGGTCATGCCGCGCCCGACCAGCACGCAGCGCAAGCCGCCGTCACGCCCGTCGCGCACCAGCGCGGCCACGGCGCGCAGCAGGTTGGCGTGGTCTTTCAACGGGTCCCAGCGGGCCACGCTGCCGATCACGGGCGCGTCTTCGGATAAGCCCCATTGCGCGCGCATGCGCGTGCGGGCCTGGGCGTCCGGCGCGTAGCGCGACAGGTCATAGCCGTTGGAAATGACGACCATGCGGTCGCGCCGGTAGCCCTTTTCGGCATGGCGTTCGGCGGCGTTCTGCGCCGCGCACACAATGGCGCGCGGCACGCTGCCCGACAACAGCGCGCAAGCGCGCAAGACGATGCGCGCCGAGCGGCTGCTGCGTTCCAGGTGTTCGCCGGAATTGCGGATGCCCCAGGCGATGGCGCGTACGCCGGCCAGCCGCGCGGCCAGGCCACCGATCAGGTCGGCGTGATACATCCAGGTCTGCACGACGTCGGGACGCGTGTCGGCGATCAGGCGGCGCAGCGCCATGAAACCGCCCAGGCTGACGCGGCCGCGCTTCATGCCCAACGCATGCACCGCGACGCCGGCATCGCGCAGGCGCTGGCCGTAGATGCCTTCGTCGGTCAAGGACACGACGGTGTGCGACACACCCGCGTCCCGGTACGTGGCCAGACGCAGCAGCACGGATTCCGCACCGCCCTGCCCCAGGCCGGTGATCACGTGCAGCACATGTAATGCCGGGGTGCTCATCGCCCCTCCCGCACCGCGTCGAACAGTTCGTCCCATTCCGACAGCACGCTGGAAAGCGCATAGCGCTGGCGTACGGCGGACGCGCCGCGATCGCCCAGTTGGCGACGCAAGAGCGGGTCGCTCATGATGCGTTGCAAGGCGTCGCGCAAGGCATCGCGGTTGCCGGTGGGCACCAACAGGGCGTCCTGCCCATCGCGCGTCATTTCGCGTGGGCCGCTGGGGCAATCGAAGGCCACACATGGCAGGCCCAGCGACATGGCTTCCAGCAGCACGTTGGGAAAGCCTTCCACCAGCGAGCTAAGCACAAAGGCCTGACCGCGCGCCAGTTCTTCCCAGGGGGTTTCGGTACGCCCCGGCAAGCTGACCCGCGCTTGCAGGCCCAACTTGGCGACCTGCGCTTCAAGCGCCGCGCGTTCAGGGCCTTCGCCCCAGATGCGCAGGTTCCAGTCGGGATGCGCGGGCGCCAGCTGCGCAAAGACGTCGATCAACAAATCAAAGCGCTTGTCGGTCACCAGGCGGCCCATGGCCAGCAGTTCACGCGGGCCGTCACCGTCGTGCTGCACCACGCGCGGTGCTTCCAGCAAGGGCGCGGGCAAGGGGTTGGGAATCACTGCCAGGCGCTTGATGCCCGGCACCTGCCGCGAGAACGGGCCGGCGGTGTCTTCGGCCTGCACCGTCACCATGTCGGCACGCGGATACAGCAGCCGGCGCAGCTTGCGCCACACGTTGCCCGTCGTGGTCTCGGCCACGGGATTGGTACGTTCGCAGACGATCAGGGGCACGCCCAGGCCCCGCGTGGCCAAAATGGCGGCCACGTTCACGTTGGTCAGGAATGACACGACCACATCGGGCTGGGTGTCACGGATGTGTTTGCGCAAGGCCATCAAACGCTTGAACGCCGCCATCGCACCCGAGGCGCGGGTGCCGGCGATGTCCGCCAGCCAAGCCAGCTGTACCTTGTCGGACAACGGATAAAAGCAGGTGCCCTTGGACGAATAAGTGGGCGTCAACGTGACGGTGTCCCCGCGTTCGGCCCATGCATTCACCAGCGTGGCGGCCACCCGTTCGGCGCCGCCCGCGTGCATGGAACTGACCAACATCAGAATTCTCATACGTCAACGACTCCCAATCGTTCCCCCTTGATCCGGTGCTGCACGATAACGATCCAGCCAGGCTTGCATCATCAACACGCCCCACAGGTGGCTGTCCCAGTTGCGATGGCCCGACGTGTGTTCACGCCATTTGCGCAGGATCGGTTCGGGCTCGAACCAGCCTTCCTGGCGCAGCCGCGCGGGGTCCAGCAACGCATCGGCCCATTCGCGCAGCGGGCCGCGCAACCAGGCGGCCAGCGGCACGGCGAAGCCGCGCTTGGGGCGGTCCACCAGCGCCTGCGGCACATGGCGATGCAGCACCTGGCGCAACAGCCACTTGCCCGTGTTGCCGCGCACCTTGTATTGATGCGGCAGGCTCCAGGCAAATTCATACACGCGGTGATCGATCAGCGGCACGCGCGTTTCCAGGCTGACGGCCATGGCGGCGCGGTCAACCTTGACCAGGATGTCGTCCGGCAGATACGTGACCGTGTCCAGCTTCATCATGGCTTCGAAGGTCGAGCCCTGCATGTCGCGCGCGAATTCCGACACGGGCTCCACGCCGCCTTTGACTACCTGCGACGGCTCCGGCCAGTACGACACGAAGTGGCGATAGAAATCCCCGCGCGAGTCGGTGCGCAACAGCTCGCCCAGCTTGCCGACCTTGCCGCGCCAGGCGCCGCGTCCGGGAAGTTGAGCCGAGGCGGACAGCAGCGCGCCGGCCGGCTTGCGCAGCATCGCGGGCACGCGCTCGCACTGTTGCCACCAGTTATTCACGCGGAAATAGCGCGAGTAGCCGCCGAAGAGTTCATCGCCGCCGTCGCCGGACAGCGCCACGGTGACGTGCTGGCGCGCCATCTTGGTGACCAACGACGTCGGGATCTGCGAAGAATCCGCGAACGGTTCGTCGTACATATCGGCCAGCGAGGGCACCACCGCCAACGCATCGTCAGCGGTCACGTAGAGCTCGGTGTGATCGGTGCCCAGATGCGTGGCAACGGCCTTGGCGTGCTGCGCCTCGTCATAGCCTTTTTCGTGAAAGCCGATGGCAAAGGTGCGCACGGGCTTGGCGCTTTGCGCCTGCATCAATGCCACGATGGTCGACGAATCGATGCCGCCAGACAGGAACGCGCCCAAGCTGACGTCCGACAGCATCTGGCCACCGACCGCCTTGGACAGCACGCCTTCCAGCGCCTCGGCGGCTTGCGCGTCGGTGCCGAAGGACAAGGGCGCGCGCGCCGCCGCGTCGGCGGCTTCGCGGGCGGACCAGTACACGCGCGGTTCCGGCATGCGGCGGCTACGGGTGTCGTCGGCGGTGAATTCGATCCACGTTCCCGGCGGCAGCTTGTTGATGCCCTGGTAGATGGATTGCGGCGCGGGTATGTAGTTGTGGCGCATGTACGAGGCCAGCGCGTTGCGATTCAGGTCGCGGCCGAATCCGGGGATGGGCATCAAGCCCTTCAACTCGGATGCAAACACCAGTTCGGCGCCCGTATAGCCGTAGTACAGCGGCTTTTCGCCCATGCGGTCGCGCGCCAGCATCAGCTTGCGCGACGCGCGATCCCACAGCGCGATGGCGAACATGCCGACCGCGGCTTGCAGCGTGGCTTCGATGCCTAGCGCGGTAAAACCGGCCAGCAGCGTTTCGGTATCGGAATGGCCGCGCCAGGTGGGCGCCAGTGCCGATTGCTCCAGCTGCTTGCGGATGTCCATATGGTTATAGACCTCGCCGTTGAACACCATCACGTAGCGGCCGCAAGCGGACGTCATGGGCTGGTGGCCGGCTTCGGTCAGGTCCAGGATGGCCAGGCGCACGTGGCCCAGGGCCACTTCGGCTTCCGGGTCCTCCCAGAAGCCGTTGCTGTCCGGCCCGCGATGGCGGATGCGGCGGCAGCTCTCGGCCAGCAACCGTTCCTTGTTCCCGATGGGGCCCCAAATTCCGACTATTCCACACATGATGAGGTTCTCGTGGTCACCGTAGCAACGGCGTGCCGCAGGGCCTAGCGGCCCGTTTCGCGCACGCCGTCAAAAAGTTCTTTCCATTGCTGCAACACGCGCGCGGCCGAAAAACGGTCGCGCACATCGGTTGCCGCCTGCGCCATCCGCTGGCGCCTTGCGTCATTGTCCATGACTTCGGACAACGCCTTGCACAGCGCCGGCACATCGCCGTTGGGCCGTACCAGCACGCCGTCGATCCCGTCGCGCACGATCTCGCGCGGGCCGGTATCGCAATCGAACGACACGGCCGCCAAGCCGCTGGCCATGGATTCCAGCAAGGTGTTGGACAGGCCTTCAAAGCGCGAGGTCAGCACGTACAGGTCGGCACTGTCGTACCAGTCGCCCACGTTGCCGGCGCGGCCGGGCATCGAGATGCGCTGGGCCAGCCCTGCCTGGTCGATCTGTGCCTGCAATGCGCCGCGTTCATGGCCTTCGCCCAGGATAACCAGATCCCAGTCCGGATGCGACGGCGCCAGCGTGGCGTAGGCCTGGATCAGCAGGTCAAAGCCCTTGGCGGCGTGCAGACGGCCCACGGCCAGCAGACGCTTGCGATCAGGCGTCGGGCTGGGCGCCAGCATGGGCTCGGCGCGCGGCAGCGGCCAATGCACCGGGTTGGGGATGACGGCCAGGCGCGAGCCCGGCACGTGGCGCTCGATCCAGTCGGCCGTGCCACGAGTCAACGCCACCACACGGGCGGCGCGCGGATAGGTCATGCGACGCAGGCGCTGCCACAGGCCCGACAGGGTCTGCGACGGCGGATGGGTGTGTTCGGTGGCGATGACGCGGCATCCCAGCCCCGAGGCGGCCAGCACGGACAGCACGGACGCCGTGGTCATCATGCCCAGCACGATGTCCGGGCGAAACGCCTTGATAACGCGACGCAGCGCACGCACACGTTGCACGTTGCTCCAGATGCCGCGCAGCCCGCCGCCCTCGCCCGCCGTGTTCAGCACTTCGCGGCGCACCTTGGGGTGCAGCGCGTAGACGTCGTCGTCGGCGTTGGCCTGCGTGACCACCATGACTTCGCGGCCCATGCCGGCCCAGTGCGCGCTCAGGTCGGCGGCAACGCGTTCAGCGCCCCCGCCATGCAGCGAATGGATAAACAGCAGCACGCGCAGCGCGCGTCCGGAGTCGGCTTGCGACATTCAATCGGCCTCCTTGGGTTCAGCCTTGCGCATCGCCACCACCAGGTAGCAGGCGAAGGACAGCACATACATGAGGCTGGTTGCCAGCATGATGCCGGCCGCGCCCATCTTGGGTGCCAGCACGGTGTTCAACACGGCCTTCAGCGCGAAGTTGGCCACGGCGATGGCGGCCATGATGCGGTAGCGATTCTGGCTGGCCAGCAATTGCACCAGGATCAACACGCCAAAATAGAAAGGCAGTTGCAACAGGCCCCAGCGCAATACATGCGCGACGGCCTCGGTGTTCTCGGCGGTGAAGGCGCCGCGCTGGAACAGCACGGACACGCCCCAGGGTGCCAGCACCCAGCCGATGGCCACGGCCACCGCGCCCGCGCCCACCATCAGCACAGACCATTTCAGTGCCATGCTGCGCGCGCGGTCGGTATCGCCGCGCGCCTGCACATCGGCCAGCACGGGCAACGCGGCGCGCCCGACCGACACCGCGCCGATGCCCAGCAGCAACGACAGCAGCCGGCTGGCGTAACCCAGCGTGGCGTTGGCGTTGGCGCCCAGGTTGGCGGCGGCGTATTGGTCCAGCGGGCCGACAAAGCTCATGGCCACCTGGCCGATCAGCATCACGCCGGCCGCGCCCATCAGTTCGGGCCAGTGCGGCGAACGCAGCGTCAGGCGCGGCGCGCCCCAGAAGCCGCCGTCGGCACGCGCGGCCAGCCAGGCCAGCCAGACGGTCTGGATGGCGTAGCCCACCAAGGTGCCCCACAGCAGCGGGCCCACGCCGTCGGCGCTGACGGCCAGCATGACCCAGGCCAGCGTGGCCACGGCCGGCACGCTGTCCAGCAAGGTGTTGACGTGGCGTTCGTGCGCGCGCAGGCGCGCGGCGCTGATGCCCGCGACGAGCAGCAAGGCGGACACCGGGGCAAAGGCCACCAGCAGGTCACCCGTCATGCCGCGCACGCGTTCGGGCAAGCCCTTGCCCAAGGCGTCCACGACGTAGGGCCAGGCAAACCAGGTGGCTATCGCCAGCGCGACACCGGCCGCGGCGACCCAGCCTTGCAGTTCTTTGATGAATTGGTCGCGCTCGGCATCATCCGCCCGGCGCAGGCGCACCAGCACGGGGATCAGCACCACTGACAGCACGCCCACGATGGTGACCGGCAGCCAGGTGGCCATGGTCATCGTGAATTGGTAGGCGTCCACGGCGTCGCTGACGCCGTAGCGGTACGCCACCGCCATCTCTTTGATGGCGCCGGCGGCCTTGCCCAGCAGAAGGAACACCGCCACCCGGAACGCGCCCTTGAAGATGCGCTGGTGGTCCGGGTGGATGTTGCCGAGTTTGCGGACGAGTGCTTTCAAATCAACGCAGGAATTGCGTGTACCAGGGCATGGCCACTTCCAGGCCTTGCAGCACGGTGTGCGACGGCACGTAGCCCAGCAGACGGCCGGCCTTGCTGACGTCGGCCTGCGAATGGCGCACGTCGCCGGCGCGGAAGTCGGCGTAGACCGGCTTCTTGCCGTAGTTGACGTTCTGGTTGCCCAGCGCCGTGACCAGGAAGCCGAACAGGTCGTTCAAGGTGCTGCGGCCGCTGACGGCCACGTTGTAGACCTGGTTGCGGGCTTCGGGCGAGGCCATCGCGCCAAGCAGGTTGGCCTGCACCGCGTTGTCGACGAAGCAGAAGTCGCGGCTGGTTTCGCCGTCGCCGTTGATGGTGACGTCTTCGCCCTTGATCATGGCGGCGGTCCACTTCGGGATCACGGCGGCGTAGGCGCCATCGGGGTCCTGGCGCTTGCCGAACACGTTGAAGTAGCGCAGGCCCACGGTCTCGAAGCCGTACGAACGCGCGAACACGTCGGCGTACAGTTCGTTCACGTACTTGGTGACGGCGTAGGGCGACAGCGGCTTGCCGATGTTCTCTTCTACCTTCGGCAGGGCCGGGTGGTCGCCGTAGGTGGAGCTGGAGGCCGCGTAAACGAACGACTTCACGCCGGCGTCGCGCGCGGCGACCAGCATGTTCAGGAAGCCACCGATGTTGACTTCGTTGGTGGTGATCGGGTCTTTCAGCGAACGCGGCACCGAGCCCAAAGCGGCCTGGTGCAGGACGAAATCAACGCCTTCGGTCGCGCGCTGGCAGGCGGCCAGATCGCGGATGTCGCCTTCCACGAAGGAAAAACGCGCCCACTGCTCGGGCGACACCGAGTCGCGCACTTCATCCAGATTGCGCTGGTGGCCAGTGGCGAAGTTGTCCAGGCCGGTCACGGTCTGGTTCAGCTTCAGCAACGTTTCCAACAGGTTCGAGCCGATGAAGCCGGCGCAGCCGGTCACCAGCCACTTGCGCGGCTGGGCGGTGAGTTCTTGCTTGATGGTTTCAAATCGCGTGGTCATGGCGGAATCCTTACAGACGCAGGTCGGATTCGGCGGGCGACAGCACGTACTTCAGGTCGTACAGCACGTGTTGCGGCTTGCCCAGCTTGCGGATGCCTTCGGCGCCCATGGCTTTGAACTGGTTGTGCGCCACCGCCAGGATCACGGCGTCGTACTTGCCTTCTTCAAGCTTGGCCACGGGGGTCAGGCCGTATTCGTGCACGGCTTCTTCCGGGTCGACCCACGGGTCGTAGACGTCCACGTCAACGTTGTAGTCGCGCAGTTCGCCAACGATGTCCACGATGCGGGTGTTGCGCAGATCGGGGCAGTTTTCCTTGAAGGCCAGGCCCATGACCAGCACGCGCGCGCCTTGCACATGAATGCGCTGCTTGGTCATGCACTTGACCAGCTGCGACACCACGTAGCCGCCCATCGAATCGTTCAGGCGACGACCGGCAAGAATGATCTCGGGGTGGTAGCCGATGGACTGCGCCTTGTGGGTCAGGTAGTACGGGTCCACGCCGATGCAGTGGCCACCGACCAGGCCCGGACGGAACGGCAGGAAGTTCCACTTGGTGCCGGCCGCTTGCAGCACGGCTTCGGTGTCGATGCCCATCTTGTTGAAGATCAGGGCCAGTTCGTTGATCAGCGCGATGTTGACGTCGCGCTGCGTGTTCTCGATCACCTTGGCGGCTTCGGCCACGCGGATGCTGGACGCCTTGTGCGTGCCGGCGGTGATGATCTGCTTGTACAGCTGGTCGACCAGTTCGGCGACTTCGGGCGTCGAGCCGGACGTGACCTTCTTGATGGTGCTGACGCGGTGATCCTTGTCGCCCGGGTTGATACGCTCGGGGCTGTAGCCGGCGTAGAAGTCCACGTTGAACTTCAGGCCCGACACGCGTTCCAGCACGGGCACGCAGTCTTCTTCGGTGGCGCCGGGGTACACGGTGGATTCATAGATGACGATGTCGCCGCGCTTGAGCACGGCGCCGATCGTTTCGCTGGCCTTGACCAGCGGGGTCAGGTCGGGCTGCTTGTATTCGTCGATGGGCGTGGGCACGGTCACGATGAACACGTTTGCCTTGCCGAGTTCGGCGCGGTCGGCGGTGTAGGTCAGCTGAGCGGCTTCGGCCAACTCTTCGTCGCTGACTTCCAACGTGTGGTCGTGGCCGGCCTTCAAAGCGTCGATACGGCGCGTATTGATATCGAACCCGATGACCGAGCGCTTCTTGCCGAACTCCACCGCCAGGGGCAGGCCGACATAGCCCAGGCCCACGACAGCAAGTTTCACATCCTGAATTTGCAACATAACTCTCCCTTCACCGTAGAACGTTTACGGCATCTTAAATATGGTCGGGTGATCAATGACTAACGAGCCCCCGGCGGTGATCGCCGGGGCGCTCAACTCTTAATCCGAGGTCTTCAAAACGGACGGCAGCAGCAGCCAGCCGGGACGGCGCCACGACACCAGGCGCGCATACAGCCAGACATAGACGCTGGCGAACACCAGCAGGCTGGCGCCCAGCGCCCACGCGTTGTCCCACCAGATGGTGGCCGGCACCAGGCCGATCAGCGCCAGCACCCACATGTAGGGCGACGCCATCGCGTTGCACAGCGCCGGCACGGCATGGCGGCGACCACGGCTGAAGGTCACGCGGACCAGGCGGCGGAACACCAGTTGGTGCAAGTGCAGCGCATCCGGCTGGTCAACCGGCACGCCACGCTTGAAGCGGCGACGCCAGATCGAAAAACCGGTTTCGAAGACGGGGTAGAACAACACGGCCAGCGCGTAGAACGGCGACACCGACGGATTGCGCACCACCAGCAGCACGGCCAGCTCAGCCAGCATGAAGCCCAGGAAGTACGCCCCGCCATCGCCCAGGAAGACGCGGCCGAACGGAAAATTCCAGACCAGGAAACCCAGCGTGGCGGATGCCAGTGCGGCGGCGATCATGAAGATGGGCACATCGCCCACTTGCAGGGCCACCAGGCTGATCGACACTGCCATCAGCGTGGCGACCATGCCGGCCAGGCCGTTCATGCCGTCAACGATGTTCAGCGCATGGGTACAGCCGCCCACGGCAAACATGGTGAACAAGAGGGATACGGGCCAGTACGACAGCACGTAATCCACAGGCGCCATGCCGACCCGGCTGACGCCGCCCAGCAGCCACCAGGCAATCGCCGCCGACAGAAAAGCCGCCCGC
>NZ_JBLVOL010000070.1:123045-132389 GCF_053543755.1 Achromobacter semiaridum
GCGGGCGCCGATGTCTTTCGTGATGTCTTCCAACAGGCCCGCGACGAACACGGGCAGCGCGGCAACGAACAGGGCGGGCCAAAGCCACGTCAGGGTCATGTTGGCCGGGCCGAGCACCAGCAGGCCCAGCAGCGTGCCGGCCAGTACGGCCAGACCGCCGACGCGGGGCGTGGCGCGGGAATGGTTCGCTTGTGGTTTATTGAGGTCGCTGTCGCCGGTAAAGCGGCCATGCCAGCGCTCCGACCACACGATGAGTCCCCCCACCATGAACGCGACCACGCAGATATACAGCCAGGTCACTGGATCACCTTTGGTTGGTCTATCGAGACAGGCCCGCCATTATGGGAGGCAGGTGTAACGCCCATATATGTGAGGGATAAGGAAGTGCAATTCACGGGCACGAAACGTAACGCCCCTGCCGGGGCCGTTCGTGCGCGCAGAAGTACGGATTTCATGCTGGCGATTGTAGAGCTTTCCGCCTTGGCGCATACGAAATATCCAAGGGAAAACACGGACGCGTCCATAGGGAGGATGGCCAAGCTCGCGGCAACGGCCGGGCCGCAAATACCGTTAAATAGGGACGGATTATCGCCAGGCAAAAAAAAGCCCGAGATCGTGAGATCTCGGGCTAAATCCACCAAAGGAGGAGGGTGGAGGAGACAACCGTGGCATGTTGGGAGCGGGCTTTCTGCTCGCTGCGCTGTCGGGGTTTTGCACCGCGCCGACTGCGTTTCAACATCCGATGAATGAATAGTACCGATGTTTTTTGTGCGATGCAAGAATTTTTTTGATCTCTTTAAAAGGTCAAATCCGACGTTGCATTTTCGCCGCAAATTTCCCGGACGCCCCCTGGAGAGCCATACCTGGCAACGACTTGGCCAAAAAAAGGGTTTTCGCCGAACGGGTAAACCCCTTGCGGATTTACCCTTGGCGCTTCCGGGTAATCCCACCCCGAAAAGCGCACCAGTTCAGTGCGCCGCGCACCACGATGCGGCCAAATTGGCGCAGTGCAACATTTCCTTAAACACCCTTAACGATCGATTCCGGGCGTGCTTCATATCCAGTACGCCGTGGTCGTCATCACCTTGGACATCGCCCGCATGGCCGTCTTTACAGGGCCCGGCAGCGGTATGCCCCCTGCCCGCTCGGCGCTGGCCCGGTGCTCGGCCTCGTCGTCTTTCATCTTTCGGACGACCTCGCGCGAGCGTTCGTCCTGCACCGGCAAGGTGCGTAGATGTTCTTCCAGATGGGCCTCGACCTGCTTTTCGGTTTCAGCCATGAAACCCAGGTTGCGCGGCACGCCTGCATAGCTGGCCAACACGCCCAGCGCAAAAGAACCGGCATACCAGACCGGGTTCAGCAGGCTGGGCCGGCTGTTCAGCTCGGTCAGCCGTTCGTTGCACCACACCAGATGGTCGACTTCCTCGGCGGCGGCATTGAGCAGCAGCGCACGCGGGCCGGGTTCGCGGCAGACCGAGGCTTGGCCACGGTACAGCGCCTGGGCGCAGATTTCGCCCACATGGTTCACGCGCATCAGGCCGGCGGAGTGCCGCTTGTCCTGCTCCGACAGCGCGCCCGGCGCGTCGGGGGTCGTGGCCGGATACGGCCGGCCTGCCGTGGCGCTGTTGGACAGTACGCGCAGCGCGCGGTCGGCCTCGGCCAGCAGGGCATCCAGCGGGCCGATGCGGCGGCGAATGGAAACGGGTCCGGATTGAGACAAAGCAGTGGACATGGGCGGCTCCTGTGCAAACTGGCGCCACACACCCCTGATGCGGGGCGGGGCTCTCATGCCTGGAATTGTACGCAACAGGTATCATCGACCATTGACTGCGCTCAATGCGGAAGGACACTCAAAATGGAATGCACGATTGACTGGGGCGGCCCCAACGGCATGCTCTTTACCGCCAGCACCGGCAGCGGCCACGTGGCCGTGATGGACGGCGCCGTGGACGGCGGCGGACACAACCTGGCGCCGCGCCCGATGGAAATGCTGCTGGCCGGCACCGGCGGCTGCACGGCGTACGACGTTGTGCTGATCCTGAAGCGCGGCCGTCACGCCGTCACCGGATGCAGCGTCAAGCTTCAGGCCGATCGCGCCGAATCCGACCCCAAGGTCTTTACCCGCATCCATTTCGCCTTCACCGTCACGGGCCGCAACCTGCCGCAGGCCGCCGTTGAGCGCGCCGTGCAGTTGTCGCACGAAAAATACTGCTCGGCTTCAGCCATGCTTGAAAAGACCGCGGCGCTGACCTTCTCGGTCGACATCGTCGACACCCAGGAAGCGCCGGCCGCCGCCTGAGAACCGCCATGAAACAATATCTAGACCTCGTTCAATCCATCCTGGACACCGGCTCGTGGCAGGAGAACCGAACGGGTATCCGCACCATCAGCATGCCGGGCGCCTCACTGCGCTTTGACCTGCAAAAGGGCTTTCCCGCCGTCACCACCAAGAAACTGGCCTTCAAATCCGCCATCGGCGAAATGGTCGGTTTCTTGCGGGCCTCGCGCAGCGCGGCGGAATTCCGTGAACTGGGCTGCAAGGTCTGGGACCAGAACGCCAACGAAAACAGCCAATGGCTGGCCAACCCCTACCGCGAAGGCCCGGACGACCTGGGCCCGGTCTATGGCGTTCAATGGCGCCAGTGGCCCGCCTACAAGCTGCTGGATGCCGGCAACAATGGCCAGCTTGAAGACGCGCTGTCTCGCGGCTACGCCAAGGTGGCCGACTTGCAAGAAGGCGGCGTGGACAAGGTGCTGCTATATAAAGCAGTGGATCAGCTGCGCCAGTGCCTGGACACGATCCACGAACGTCCCGGCGACCGCCGCATCCTGTTCCACGGCTGGAACTGGGCGCAGATCGAAGAAATGGCGCTGCCGCCCTGCCATCTGCTCTATCAATTCCTGCCCAACGCCACCACGCGGGAAATCTCGCTGTGCCTGTACATCCGCTCGAATGACGTGGGGCTGGGCACGCCGTTCAACCTGACCGAAGGCGCCGCGCTGCTGCACCTGCTGGGTCGTCTGACGGGTTACAAGCCGCGCTGGTTCACGTATTTCATCGGCGACGCCCATATCTACGAGAACCACCTGCCGATGCTGCGCGAGCAGCTCACGCGCGAACCCTTCGAATCGCCCCAGTTGGTATTGTCGGACCGCATTCCCGACTTCGCCGTCACCGGCCGCTACGAACCCGAGTGGCTGGAAAAGGTCGAGCCCGGCGACTTTTCATTGTCCGGCTACACGCATCACGCCCCCCTCACCGCGCCCATGGCCGTGTAGGAACGCACCCGGGAGGCCGCCCTATCGGCGGCCCAGGGCGCCCGCGCTCGGCGGCCAGAAGTGAAGATTGGTGAGCTTCTTGAAGCGCGATTTCGGTATAACCCATCCCTTAGCCTCGGACGCGCGTCCAGCACTACGCGCGCGCCCCGGCTTTCGACCGGCCCATGCCGCGCCGAGCCCGCCGCCAGTCGCCCATCCCGCGACGCGCCCGGCAGCGCCGACCGCAGGCCTTGCTTGCCCCTTTCCCCTTCCCGACAAGAGAGACCGTAAATCGCCAGCGTCGACAGCAGCAATCGTCTTACGACCCAATTGCAACTGTTGACTACTAATTGATTTGATTTGAGGCCGGCGCGACGGCAGTAAAGCGCTTAGGACAGGACCGCACAAATGCTCGTTGGAACTTATAACCCTTCGCTCGTCCTCGTATCTCTAGGGGTCGCCATCCTGGCGTCATACACGGCGTTGGGCATGGCCAATCGTGTGCGGGCCTCGCACGGGCTGCCGGCCGCGCGCTATTGGCTGGCGGGTGGCGCCTTTGCGATGGGCGTGGGCATCTGGTCGATGCACTTCGTGGGCATGCTGGCCTTCAACCTGCCCATCCCGATGGGTTATGACCTGTCTTTGACGGTGCTGTCCCTGGCCATCGCCGTGGGCTGCTCGGCGTTTGCGCTGTGGATCGTCTGCAAGGATGAACTGCCATGGCGGCGCCTGCTTAGCGGCGCGTTGCTGATGGGCGTCGGCATCGCCGCCATGCACTATCTGGGCATGGCGGCGATGCGCATGGCGCCCGGCATCGTTTACGACGCGAAGTGGTTTGCGCTGTCCATCGTGATCGCCGTGGCCGCCTCGGGCGCTGCCTTGTGGATCACCTATCGCCTGCGCCACGACGGCCCGCGCGTGGCGTTCTCGCGCCCGCTGGCCTCGGTTGTCATGGGCATCGCCATCGTCGGGATGCACTACTCGGGCATGGAAGCCGCCGGTTTCCCGGCCGGCAGCATCTGCATGGCGGCCGACGGCGGCATCTCGGCGGGCTGGCTGGCCATCGCCGTCACCGCCGTCACGCTCAGCGTGCTGGCGATTGCGCTGGTGGTGGCCGTGCTGGACAACCGGCTTGAAGCCCGCACGTCGGCGCTGGCCTCGTCGCTGGCCGAGGCCAACGAAGAACTCGTGCAGCTGGCCTTGCACGACACGCTGACCAAGCTGCCCAACCGCATCCTGCTGGAAGACCGCATGGAGCAGGCCATTGAAAGCGCCGGTCGCCGCAAGGGCTATTTCGCAGTGCTGTTCTTTGATCTGGACGGGTTCAAGGCGGTCAATGACGCCTATGGGCATCACACCGGCGACGCCTTGCTGATCGACCTGGCACAGCGCATCCGCCAGGCCTTGCGGACGCAGGACACCGTGGCGCGTCTGGGCGGCGACGAATTCATCGTGCTCAGCGAAGTCATCGAGCCCACCGATGCCGCCAGTGTGGCGGACCGCCTGATCGAAGCCATCGCGCGGCCGGTCATGGTTTATGGCCACGAAGTGCTGGTGACTTCCAGCGTGGGCATTGCCGTCTACCCCAACGACGGCGAAGACACGCATTCCCTGCTGACCAACGCCGACGCCGCGATGTACCACGCCAAGCGTCTGGGCGGCACCGGCTACAGCTTCTTCGAGCCGTCCATGAACGCGGACGCCCACGAACAGATCGAACTGCTGCACGACCTGCGGCTGGCGCAGGAGCGCGACCAGTTCGTGCTGCACTACCAGCCCAAGTACGAAGCGCCGTCCGGTCCCATCATGGGCGCCGAGGCACTGCTGCGCTGGAACCATCCGACGCGTGGCCTGGTCGGCCCGGATCAGTTCATTCCCACGGCCGAGAAAACCGGGCTGATCCTGTCGATCGGCGAATGGGTCATCAACGAAGCCTGCCGCCAGATGCGCGAGTGGATCAACGCCGGCCAGGGGCACTGGACCATCGCGGTCAATATCTCGGCCTTGCAGTTCGCCCACGCCAGCCTGGTCGAAACGGTGCGTTCGGCGCTGGCGCGGCACGACGTGCCGCCCGCCTGCCTGACGCTGGAAGTGACGGAATCGACCGCCATGCGCGACGCCGAAGCCAGCCTGGCCGTGCTCAAGCGCCTGTCGGGCCTGGGCGTCACCATCTCTATCGACGACTTCGGCACCGGTTATTCCAGCCTGCTGTACCTCAAGCGCCTGCCGGCTACGGAATTGAAGATCGACCGCGGCTTTGTCAACCAGCTGGAAAACGACAACGAAGACGCGGCCATCGTGTCGGCGATTGTCGCCCTGGCCCAGCAGTTGAACCTGCGCATCGTGGCCGAAGGCGTGGAGACCGCCGCGCAGCAGAAATTCCTGACGGGGCTGGGTTGCGATTCGCTGCAAGGCTTCCTGCTTGGCCGCCCGATGCCCGCCACCGAATTTCTGGAACACGCGGCGACCTGAGCGGCACCGGGTCGAACCGCAAAAAGCGGGGCTGCCCCAAACGCCCTTCTTCAGGCAAGCGCCCGAATTTGCTACGCTTACGCCGTTCCGCGGGCCGACTTCCGGCCGCGCACCCACCGTAGCCAGCCCGAATGCCCGCCAGCCTGACCCTGATCGTCGCCTACTCCACCAACCGCGTCATCGGCCGCGACAACACGCTGCCCTGGAAGCTGCCGGGCGATCTGGCGCATTTCAAGCGCAGCACGCTGGGCCACCCGATCATCATGGGCCGCAAGACCTGGGATTCCCTGGGCCGCCCGCTGCCCGGCCGCGGCAACATCGTCATCAGCCGCAACCCCGATTTCACCGCAACGGGCGCCACCGTCGTTCCCAGCCTGCAAGCCGCCATCGACGCCTGCGGCGATGTAGACGAAGCGTTCGTGATCGGCGGCGCACAGATCTACGCCCAGGCGCTGCCGCTGGCGCAACGCGTGCTGGCCACGGAAGTGCACGCCGACGTTGAAGGCGACGCGTTCTTTCCGTTGCTGCCCTCGTTCCAGTGGAAGGAAACGGCGCGCGAACCGCAGCCCGCTGAAAACGGCTACGACTACGACTTCGTGACGTATCAGCGTCAGGCCTGGCGGTAGGGGCTATCCCCGTATTCGCTTCACGCCGCGCCCGCGTTACTGATAAAGCGCCACAACGCCGGCGCTTCCGAATACGCCACGTTAAAGCGCACCCAGGGCGTGTCGGCTTCGTCCACTTCAAAGTAAGACCCCGGCGCCAGCCAGATGCCGTCTTTCAGCGCCAGCTCCGCCAGCCCGTTGGCGCCGCGTTCGCGCCACGTGCCGGCCACCTTGGCCCACAGGAACAGCCCGCCCTGGGGCCGCCCATGGATTTCAAAACCGTGTTGCCGCATCTGTTCGGCCACCACGACGTGCGCCTGGGCCAGCCGTTCGCGAGTGCGCGCGATGTGCGCGCGGTAGCGGCCTTCGCGGATCACCTGGTGCACGATGCGCTCCATGATCTCGGGCGAGGTCAGCCCCACCGCCATCTTGGTGCGCGCAATGTCACGCACCAGATCGCGGTGCGCCACCACGTAGCCCACCCGCACCGACGGGCTGATGACTTTGGAATAGCCGCCCAGGTAGACCACCCGCTGCCCGCCGTCCAGCGCGGCCAGCATGGGCGTGACGCCGGGCGCGAGTTCGCGCGAGATATCGTCTTCGATCACCCATAGCCCATGGCGCTCGGCCGTTTGCAAGATGCGAAAGGCGTTGGCCATGCCGATGCTGGCGCCCGAGGGGTTCTGCAATACGGTGTTGATGAACAGCGCGCGCGGCCGGTGCTGCGCCGCCACCGCTTCCAGCGCCTCGCAGTCCAGGCCATCAACCGTGCGCGGCACCGACACCACCCGCAGCCCCGCCAGGCGCAGCAACTGCAACAGGTTGGCGTAGGCCGGCTGCTCGACGACCACGGTGTCGCCCGGCCGCAGCAAGGTGCGGATCACCATGTCCAGCCCGTGCGTCACGCCCTGTGTCAGCAGCACCTGCGAGGCCTCCACCTCCATGCCTTGCGCGCTGAGGCTGGCCGCGATGGTTTCGCGCAGCGGCGCGTAGCCGTACGGGTGTCCGTAATTGGCAATGCGCATCGCCGGCACGCGGCCCATGTGGCGCAGCGCAACGTGCAGGCCTTCTTCGTTGAGCCATTCGCCGGGCAGCCAGCCGCAGCCGGATTTGATGGGGATGGAATGGTCGGCAAAGATGTCCGACAGCAACCAGCCGGCGTTCAGGCGCGGCGGTTCCCAGGACAGGGGCTCGCCCCGGCGCGCGGGCGCGTCCGGCGACGCCACCCGATAGCCCGCGCCCGGGCGGGCCGCCAGCCAGCCCAGCGACACCAGCCGGCTATAAGCGCTGGCAACGGTGAAGGTGCTGACGCCGTACTGGCGTGCAAACTCGCGCACCGACGGTAGGGACATACCCGGACGCAGGGTGTGTTCCTCGATGGCGCGCAGGATGGCCGCCACCAGTTGTTCCACCAGGGTGGGCGCCAGTCCGCGAGCGCGGTTGGGCTGAAAATCGATCACGGGGATAACTGTACAGTTGAGCCACTTGTGACTATACAGTTAGCGGGCTTTGCGCAGATCGTATATTTTCATTCCCCGCGCGACAGACCAGAATCATTGAATCCCGGCGGCCGCGCTTTTCCTTCTGTTGCGGCGCCGCCGTTTCGTTCTACTGGAGCCGCCATGAACGCCCCCGCCAATTTGCCCGACCTGTCCCATCTCTGGATGCCGTTTACTGCCAACAAGCAGTTCAAGGCTCATCCGCGCATGCTGGCAGCGGCCAAAGGCATGTATTACACGTCGGCCGATGGCCGCCAGATCCTGGACGGCACCGCCGGCCTGTGGTGCGTGAACGCCGGCCACGGCCGCCAGGAAATCGTCGAGGCCATTTCCCGCCAGGCCGGCGTCATGGACTACGCCCCCGGCTTCCAACTGGGCCACCCGCTGGCTTTCGAGGCCGCCACCGCCGTGGCCAGCCTGATGCCGCAGGGCCTGGACCGCGTCTTCTTCACCAACTCGGGTTCGGAATCGGTCGACACGTCCCTGAAAATCGCGCTGGCTTACCACCGCGCGCGCGGCGAAGGCCAGCGCACCCGCCTGATCGGTCGCGAACGCGGTTACCACGGGGTCGGCTTCGGCGGCATTTCGGTGGGTGGCATTTCCACCAACCGCAAGACGTTCTCCGGTGCGCTGCTGCCCGCCGTGGACCATCTGCCGCACACCCACAACCTGGAACAGAACGCCTATTCCAAGGGCCAACCCGCCTGGGGCGCCAACCTGGCCGACGAACTGGAACGCATCGTGGCGCTGCATGATGCGTCCACGATCGCCGCCGTGATCGTCGAACCCATGGCCGGCTCGACCGGCGTATTGATCCCGCCCAAGGGCTACCTGGAAAAGCTGCGCGAAATTACTTCCAAGCACGGCATCCTGCTGATTTTTGACGAAGTCATCACCGCCTACGGTCGCCTGGGCGCCGCCACCGCATCCGAGTTCTTCGGCGTCACGCCCGACATCATTGCCATGGCCAAGGGCGTCAGCAACGCCGCCGTGCCGGCGGGCGCGGTCGCGGTCAAGCGCGACGTGCACGACGCCATCGTCAACGGTCCGGCGGGCGGCATCGAATTCTTCCACGGCTATACGTATTCGGCGCACCCGCTGGCCGCCGCCGCCATTTTGGCGACGCTGGACATCTACCGCCGCGAAGACCTGTTCGGCCGCGCCCGCAAGTTGTCGGGCGCCTTCCAGGAAGCCGCGCATGGCTTGAAGGGCGCGCCGCACGTCATTGACGTGCGCAACCTGGGCCTGGTCGCCGGCATCGAACTGTCACCGCGCGCCGGCGCACCCGGCGCACGCGCCGGCGAAGTCTTCCAGAAGTGCTTCGACAGCGGGCTGATGGTGCGCTATACCGGCGATATCATCGCCGTGTCGCCCCCGCTGATCATCGACGAAGCCCAGATCGGCCAGATCTTCGACCAGATCGGAAAGATCCTGAAAGAAGTCGCCTAACCCCGATGACGACGCAGCCCTTGCGGCCGCGCCGCTCTTGATGACACCTCTTGCGGGGGGG
>NZ_JBLVOL010000070.1:132409-141234 GCF_053543755.1 Achromobacter semiaridum
GTGCCGCCCGCAAGAAGTTTTGAAGAATCCCGCAGAGAAGCCCCCGCACCATGAAGAAGATCCCCCATTTCATCAACGGCCAGCATTTCGATGGCCGCAGCAGCCGCTACGCCGACGGCTTCAACCCCGCCACCGGCGAAATCTGCTCGTCCATTCCGCTGGCGTCCAACGAAGACGTGGCGCTGGCCGTTGCGGCCGCCAAGGCCGCGTTCCCGGCCTGGTCCGAAACGCCCGCGCTCAAGCGCGCCCGCATCCTGTTCAACTTCAAGGCGCTGCTGGATCAGCACCAGGACGAACTGGCCGAGCTCATCACCCGCGAACACGGCAAGGTGTTCTCGGATGCCAAGGGCGAAGTCATGCGCGGCATCGAAATCGTCGAATTCGCCTGCGGCATTCCGCAGTTGCTCAAAGGCCAGTATTCCGACCAGATCGGCGGCGGCATCGACAACTGGAGCATGCGTCAGGCACTGGGCGTGGTGGCCGGCATCACGCCGTTCAACTTCCCGATGATGGTGCCGTGCTGGATGTTCCCCGTGGCCATCGCCTGCGGCAACACCTTCGTGCTCAAGCCTTCCGAACGTGATCCGTCGGCGTCCCTGCGCCTGGCCGAACTGCTGACCGAAGCCGGCCTGCCCCCCGGCGTGTTCAACGTGGTGCACGGCGACAAGCTGGCCGTGGACGCGCTGATCAATCACCCGGACGTTGAAGCGCTGTCGTTCGTGGGGTCTACGCCCATCGCCGAATACATCTACGCCGAAGGCACCAAGCGCGGCAAGCGCGTGCAGGCGCTGGGCGGCGCCAAGAACCATCTGGTCGTCATGCCCGACGCCGACCTGGACCAGGTAACCGACGCCTTGATGGGCGCCGCGTATGGTTCGGCCGGCGAGCGCTGCATGGCGATCTCGGTTGCCGTGGCGGTGGGCGATGTGGCCGACAAGGTCGTTGAACGCCTGACCCCGCGCGTCAAGGCGCTGATCGTCAAGGACGGCATGAACGCCGACGCCGAAATGGGCCCGCTGGTCACGGCGCAGCACCGCAACAAGGTCATGGGCTACATCGAAGACGGCATCGCGGCCGGCGCCGATCTGGTCGTGGACGGCCGTGGCCTGAAAGTGCCCGGCAACGAAAAGGGCTACTTCCTGGGCGGCACGCTGTTCGACAACGTCAAGCCCACCATGAACATCTATCGCGAAGAGATCTTCGGCCCGGTGCTGTGCATCGTGCGCGTGCCCGACTTTGCCAGCGCCGTTGAGCTGATCAACGCGCACGAGTTCGGCAACGGCGTGGCGTGCTTCACGTCCGACGGCGGCGTGGCGCGCGCGTTCGCACGCCAGATCAAGGTCGGCATGGTCGGCATCAACGTGCCGATTCCCGTGCCGATGGCCTGGCATTCGTTCGGCGGCTGGAAGCGTTCACTGTTTGGCGACCACCACGCCTACGGCGAAGAAGGCATCCGCTTCTACTCGCGCTACAAGAGCGTGATGCAGCGCTGGCCGGACAGCATCGCCAAGGGCGCCGAATTCACCATGCCCGTGGCGAAGTAAACCCGCCCGCTTCACGACTTCAATCACCCGCTTTCCAGAAGGACGCATTACC
The DNA here is from genome assembly GCF_053543755.1 of Achromobacter semiaridum. Lineage (NCBI taxonomy): Bacteria > Pseudomonadati > Pseudomonadota > Betaproteobacteria > Burkholderiales > Alcaligenaceae > Achromobacter > Achromobacter semiaridum. The sequence continues at coordinate 134,006 of NZ_JBLVOL010000070.1, forward strand.
CGGCTTTGCAAGGGCGCGGCTTCGGCCGCGCCCGGCCAGTACCACGACACAGCAACATCACATGACACAAGGGGATGCCCGATGCGCATCGGTATAGGCGGCTTTCAGCACGAAACCAATACGTTCGCGCCGTCGCGCGCGACGTGGGAAGATTTTGCCGAGAAAGGCGGCGGCTGGCCCAAGCTGGTCAGCGGCCCCGCAATGTTCCAAGCCGTGGCAGGCGCCAACATTCCCGTGGCGGGCTTCATCGAAGCCATGAACCAGCACACGCTGGTGCCCACTACCTGGGCCGCGGCCAGCCCGTCCGGCCCCGTCACCAAAGACGCTTTTGAACGCATCAGCGCGCTGATCCTGCAAGGCCTGTCCGACGCACTGCCGCTGGATGGCGTGTACCTGGACCTGCACGGCGCCATGGTCACCGAACACCTGGACGACGGCGAAGGCGAACTGCTCAAGCGCGTGCGCGAGCTGGTCGGCCCGGACGTGCCCGTGGTGGCCAGCCTGGACCTGCACGCCAACGTCACGCGCGCCATGGTGCGCCATGCCGACGCGCTGGTCTGCTACCGCACGTATCCCCACATCGACATGGCTGAAACCGGCCAACGCGCCGCCGCGCTGCTAGCCCTGCGGCTGGCCGGCGTGCCGCGTCCCTATGTGTCGTTGCGCGCCCTGCCCTACCTGATTTCGCTGTGCTGGCAATCGACCGACATCGAACCGTCGCGCAGCCTGTATGCGCTGGTGGGCGAGATCGAAGCGCGCGGCGCCACCAGCCTGTCTTTCGCCACCGGATTTCCCGCTGCCGACTTCCCCGAATGCGCGCCCACCGTATGGGCTTACGGCACCACGCAGGCCGAGGCCGACGCGGCCGCCGCCGAAATGGCGCGCGCCGTGTTGAATGCCGAACGCGACTTTGGCGGCAAGCTGTACACGCCCGACGAAGCCGTGCAGGAAGCGATGCGAATCGCGCACGGTGCGGACAAGCCGGTCGTGATCGCTGACGCACAAGACAACCCCGGCGCGGGCGGCAGCTCGGACACCACCGGCGTGCTGCGCGCGCTGATCCGCCACGACGCGCGCGACACCGCCATCGGCCTGATCGTCGACCCGGCCGCCGCGCTTGCCGCGCACCGCGCGGGCGTCGGAAACAAGGTACGGATTGCACTAGGTGGACACTCGGGTATTCCCGACGACGAACCGCTGGACACGGAGTTCATCGTCGAGAAAACTTCAGATGGACGCTTCGATACGCACGGCGCTTTCTACCGCGGATTCCACATGGATCTGGGCCCCAGCGCCTGCCTGCGTATTGGTGGCGTGCGCATCATCGTCGCCTCTAACAAGGTGCAGATGGCGGACCAGGAAATGTTCCGGTTCGCGGGCGTCGAACCCACGCGCGCCGCAATTCTGGTGGTGAAGAGTTCCGCGCATTTCCGCGCGGATTTCACATCCATCGCGCAAACGATCCTGGTGTGCGCCGCCCCTGGCTCCATGCTGATGGATGCGGCAAAACAACCATGGACACGGTTGCGTCCCGGCATCAGAATGGCGCCTTGCGGGCCGGTGTTTTCGGGCCGACCCGCAACCGCCTGACCCTCCCACGCCGCCATCGAGCGGCGCGTTAACGACGTAGCGGCCAACCGTGCCGCTCACACCGCTTCAAGGGGAATCTCCATGCTCAAGTTTGTTCGAGCGGCCGCGTTGGCCGGTGCAACGTTGATGATGGCTCACGGCGCCTACGCCGAAACCGTCATCAAGTCCGTCATGCACTCGCCGTTGCGCTTGACCGACCCGCACGCCACCACCGCATACATCACGACGTGGCACGGCTACATGATCTACGACACCTTGCTGGCCACCGACGCCGACAACAAGATCCAGCCGCAAATGCTTGAGAAATGGGAAGTCTCGCCGGACGGCAAGACCTACACGATGACCTTGCGCGACGGCCAGAAGTGGCACGACGGCAAGCCCGTCACGTCCGAAGACTGCGTGGCCTCGATCAAGCGCTGGGCCGCCGGCGACGGCATGGGCCGCACGCTGCTCAAGTTCACCGACAAGATCGAAGTCATCGACGACAAGAATTTCCGCATCGTCATGAAAGAACCCACGGACCTGGCGCTGCGCGCGCTGTCCAAGCCGACGGGCACCGCGCCGTTCATGATGCCCAAGCGCATCGCCGAACAGGCCATCGGCCAGCCCATCACCGACATGACCGGCTCCGGCCCGTTCAAGGTCATCGAATTCAAGCCCGGCGTGAAAACGGTGTATGCCAAGAACGCCGACTACGTGCCGCGCAAGGAACCGGCCAGCGGCCTGGCCGGCGGCAAGGTCGTGAACGTGGACAAGGTCGAATGGGACGTCATGCCCGATGCGCTGACCACCGCCAACGCGCTGCTGGGCGGCGAAATCGACTTCGTCGAACAGTTCCCGTATGACCTGTTGCCGATGATCGAAGGCAACAAGGACTTGAAGGAAGAGTCCCTGAGCCCGGTCGGCTACTTCACGATGTACCGCTTCAATTTCAAGTACCCGCCCTTCAACAACAAGAAGATCCGCCAGGCCGCGATGTACGCCATCGGCCAGGAAGACGTGATGAAGGCGCTGGTGGGCAATCCCAAGTACTGGAAGACGTGCGCGTCGCTGTGGGGCTGCGGCACGCCGATGGAAAGCGACATCGGCAAGGAAGTCGTGGTGCCGTCGAACATCGAAAAGGCCAAGGCCTTGCTGAAGGAAGCGGGCTACGACAACACCCCCATCCTGGTCATGCACGCCACCGACGTGGGCACCCTGTCCGCGCAACCGGTGGTGATGGCGCAGGCGCTGCGCAAGGCCGGCTTCAACGTCAACCTGGCCGCCATGGACTGGCAAAGCGTGGCCACCCGCCGCGCCTCCAAGGCCGCGCCGGCTGAAGGCGGCTGGAACATCCACAATACCAACTGGTACGCCACCGACGTGATGGACCCGGTGCGTTCCGCGCCCGCCGCCGCCAACGGCGACAACGCCTGGTTCGGCTGGCCCGACATGCCGCAAGTGGAAGAACTGCGCACCAAGTTCGCGCTGACGTCCGATCCGGCCGAGCAAAAGAAGATCGCCGACGAATTGCAGCGCATCGGCATCGACGAAGGCCTGTACGTGCCGCTGGGCCAGATGTCCGTGCCCACCGTCTATTCGACCAAGCTCTCGGGCCTGGTGCATGCACCGGTCTTTGCGTTCTGGAACGTCAAGAAAGCTCCTTAAAAGAGCAAGCAGTTCAGGGGGAAATACATGCTGGCATTTGTCTCACGCCGGCTCCTCGCGACCATCCCCGTTCTGGTGATGGTCGCGGTGGTGGTCTTCGCGATATTGCGTTTCAGCCCGGGCGATCCGGCCATCATCATGGCGGGCGACGGCGCCACGCCTGAACGTATCGTCCAGATACGGCAGACGATGGGCCTGGACCAACCGGTCATCAAACAGTTCTTCATCTGGGGCGGCAAGCTCCTGCAAGGCGATCTGGGCACCTCGCTCATGTCCGGCGTGCCGGTCACCAAACTGATCGCGCAACGCCTCGAACCGTCCTTGAGCCTGGCGGTGCTGACCCTGGTCTTCACGCTGCTCGTTGCCATTCCGCTGGGCATCCTGGCGGCATGGCGGCAAGGCAAACTGCTGGATCGGGCCGTGATGGGCTTTTCGGTGCTGGGCTTTTCGGTGCCGGTGTTCGTCACGGGGTATCTGCTGATCTGGCTGTTCGCCATCAAGCTGGGCTGGTTCAACGTGCAGGGCTATGCGCCGCTGGAAAAGGGCTTCTGGCTATATCTGCACCGGCTCATCCTGCCGTCGCTGGCCTTGTCCACGGTCTATGTGGCGTTGATTGCGCGCATCACGCGCACCAGCGTCATCGAGGTCATGGGCGAGGACTTCATCCGCACGGCGCGCTCCAAGGGCCTGGGTGAAACCGGCGTGCTGCTGGGCCACGCGCTGCGCAACGCGGCGGTGCCCATCGCCACCGTGGTGGGCCTGGGCATCGCGCTGTTGATCAGCGGCGTGGTCGTGACCGAATCGGTGTTCAACATCCCCGGCCTGGGCCGTTTGGTGGTGGAAGCCGTGCTGGCGCGCGATTACCCCGTCATCCAGGGGCTGACGCTGTTCTTCGCGTTCGTCTACGTGTTCATCAACCTGATCGTCGATTGCGCCTACACGGTGTTCGACCCGCGCATCCGCTACTAGGGAAGAGCCATGCACACGCCAACCGATGCCGCCGCGCAAGCGGCCGCCGACCTCCCCGGAGGCGGCAACCCTCAAGTCACCGCCTGGCGGCAAGTGCGCCAGGGCCTGAAAAGCTGGCCGGTCATGCTGGCGCTGGTGGTGCTGGTCACCATCGTCGCCATCGCCGTGTTTGCGCCGCTGCTGGGCACGGTGGACCCCACCTACATCAACCCGGGCGCGCGCCTGAAGCAGCCCTTTACCGACTACCTGTTCGGCACCGACGCCTTTGGCCGCGACGTCTGGTCGCGCGTGGCCTACGGCGCGCGCATCTCCTTGATCGCGGGCTTGGGCGCCGCCGTCGTCAGCGTGGCCATCGGGCTGGTCATCGGCGTCATTGCCGGTTGGTTCCGGTCGCTGGACGGGCTGATCATGCGCACGATGGACGCCATCATGGCCATTCCCGGCATCCTGCTGGCAATTGCCCTGGTGTCCGTTACCGGCGCCAGCATCACGACCGTGCTTGTTGCCATCACCATCCCGGAAATTCCCCGTGTGGTGCGGCTGGTGCGCGGGCAGATCCTGACGGTGCGCGGCGAACCCTATGTGGAAGCCGCGCTGGCGTTGGGCACGCCGCTGCCACTGCTGCTGTGGCGCCACATGGTGCCCAGCACCATCGCGCCGCTGACGGTGCAAGGCACCTACGTGTTCGCGTCGGCGATGTTGACCGAGGCCATCCTCAGCTTCCTGGGCGCGGGCATCCCGCCCGAGATCGCGTCGTGGGGCAACATCATGTCCGAAGGCCGCATGTATTTCCGCATGCTGCCCGGCCTGATTCTCTTCCCTGGCCTGCTTCTGTCGCTGACCGTGCTTAGCGTGAACATCCTGGGTGACGCCCTGCGCGATGCGCTGGACCCGAAAATGGTGCGCAGGATCTGATGCCGATGACCTACTCTCCTACTCCCCCCGCTGGCGACACCTCGTCCGCCATCCTGGCGATCCGCAACCTGTCCGTGGAAGTGGCCGGCGCCGGCAACCGCGTCGTGCGCAATCTGAGCCTGGACGTGCATGCCGGTGAAACGGTGTGCGTGGTCGGTGAATCCGGCTCCGGCAAATCGGTCACGTCGCTGGCCGTGATGGGCCTGTTGCCGCAAGGCATCCTGTCCATCAGCGCCGGTTCCATCCGCGTGGAAGGTGAAGACGTCGCCACCGCGTCGCAGCGCCGCCTGCGCGAGATGCGCGCGACCCGCATGGCCATGGTGTTCCAGGAACCCATGACCGCGCTAAACCCCGTGCATACCGTCGGCAAGCAGGTTGACGAAGTGCTGCGCCTGCATCGCAAGGGCATGAGCGCCGCCGAACGCCGCGCCAAGGTGCTGGACATGTTCCAGTCGGTGCACCTGCCCGATGTGGAACGCATCTTCGAGGCGTATCCGCATCAGCTGTCGGGCGGCCAGCGCCAGCGCATCGTGATTGCGATGGCGCTGATCCTGGAGCCCAAGCTGCTGATCGCCGACGAACCCACGACCGCGCTGGACGTCACCACGCAAAAGCAGATCCTGGCGTTGATCAAGGAATTGCAGGTCAAGCACAAGACGGCCGTGCTGTTCATCACGCATGACTTCGGCGTGGTGGCCGAGATTTCGGATCGCATCGTGGTGATGAACCGGGGCGACCTGATCGAAAGCGGTACCCGCAACGAAATCCTGGCCGAACCCAAGCAGTCGTACACGCGACGCCTGGTGTCGTCCGTGCCCAGCCTGGTGCCCAACCGCCGCGACGCGCCGGACGGCCAGCCCGTGCTGCACGTCAAGGGCCTGGGCCGCACCTATGCGGGCAAAAGCTCGATGTTCTCGCGGCGCGCCGCGCAGCACGTGGTGGCCGCCACCGACGTCAATCTGACGCTGCGCAAAGGCGAAATCCTGGGCATCGTGGGCGAATCCGGCTCGGGCAAGTCCACCGTGGCGCGCTGCATCGTGCGCCTGATCGAACCCACCGCCGGCCACATGATGATGGGCGGTGAAGACTTGAGCACGTTGTCGGGCTCGGCGCTGCGGCCGGTGCGCCGCCGCATCCAGATCGTGTTCCAGGACCCGTACCGGTCGCTGAACCCGCGCCGCACCGTGGGCGAATCCATCATCGAAGGCTTGCTTAACTTTGGCATGCCGCGCGATCAGGCCCTGAAACGCGCGGGCGAAACGCTGACCGTGGTGGGCCTGAGCCCGGACGCCATGCAACGCTACCCGCATCAATTTTCAGGCGGACAGCGCCAGCGCATCTGCATCGCGCGTGCGCTGGTCATGGACCCGGAGATCCTGGTGGCCGACGAAGCCGTATCGGCGCTGGACGTATCGGTGCAGGCGCAGGTGCTTGAACTGCTGGAGCAAGTGCGCCAGCGCACCGGCGTGGGCGTGCTGTTCATCACGCACGACCTGCGCGTGGCCGCGCAGATCTGCGACACCATCATGGTCATGCAGCGCGGCAAGGTGGTCGAGACCGGTTCGGCAGAGACCGTGCTGACCGAGCCGCGCCACGAATACACGCGCGCGCTGATCGACGCGGCTCCGGGACGCGACTGGGACTTTCGCAACTTCCAGCCCGTCGCCGCCACCTTGGCGCAAGCGGCCGCGGCCGCATCATGATGTGCTGATGTGCTGATGCCCTGAACACCCGAATTGCCTTCCTTTGCAACACAGGAACCCAGATGTCACAACCGCACGAATTGTCCGCCCAGGAACTGCTGCAAGCGTATCGCGACAAGACTTTGTCGCCCGTTGAGGTCACGCGCTCGGTGCTTGACCACATCCAGCGCTGGGAACCGCACCTGAAGGCCACCTACGCGCTGGACCCCGAGGGCGCGCTGGCAATGGCGCGGGCCTCGGAAGCCCGCTGGATGAAGGGCCAGCCGCAATCGGCGGGCGGCTACAGCCTGGACGGCGTGCCCGCCACCATCAAGGAAAACATCGCCACGCGCGGCACCCCCGTGCCGCTGGGCACCGCCGCCACCGACCTGACCCCGGCCGCCGCCGACGCGCCGCCCGCCGCCC
>NZ_JBLVOL010000071.1:0-5416 GCF_053543755.1 Achromobacter semiaridum
TCGACCGCAACCACACCATCGCCACCGGTCGGGACCGCACGGAAGACGTGGGCAACAACCGGCGCGACAAGACGACGGCCAATCACTGGATTGAAACGGGCGGCCATGTGGAACATAAGGTGCAGGGGCATTTCCAGGTGCATGCCGGCGAGCGGATCGAGGGCAAGACGGTGACGCTGGAGTTGCAGGCCGCGCAAAGCGTGGTGATCAAGGGGCCGGGCGGCACGATCACGATCAACGGCTCCGGCATCACATTGGAAGCGCTTGCCATCAACCTCAAAGGCCCGGTCGCGCAGGCGGGCGGCGGCGGTAATTCTCTGTCGATGTCGGGCGATGTGGTCGAAGGCTTGCTGGACGACTGCATGGAACGCGCCCGGTGACGGTGCGCACGGTGACGTCAGGCAATATTACGGCGGCTACGACGGGGGCAGTCCAGCCTGCGGCACGCATGGTGCCGACAGACCCGGCGACGTCAGGCACGATGGCCGCCCTGCTCGCAGAGCGCCGCGCAGCGGATGACAGCGTCTACCTGTTGTTGAATCCCCTGGCGGACTGCGCGCCGGAGCACGCGTTAAGTCTTGCGTCGTTGACGAAGGCGTCGGGCGCCGATGCGCTAACGACCGTCGCGCGCCCCGACCTGGCACACTCGCCGGAGGCATGCCCGGTGCTGGTCCAACTGGCCGGATGCGGCAACGCGCCCAAGCTCGAACTTTTGGAGCGCGTCGAGCAGCTTGCGCGGGCCGACGCTGCCCGCCGCCGTCGCTACGTGTGCGGCTGCCTGCTCAGTCCCTTGGACGGGCACGCGTTGGCCGTTCACGTGGCCGCGCGCTGCATCGACTTTTCGGCCGATGCCCCGCGCGGAATGTCTCCATGGTTCGAACCGTTGCGGCTGGAACTGCTGGCCGCGTCCATCCACGCTGAAACGCTGGGGCCGCTGATGTGGCCGATACGCACGTGGTTGCTGCCTACCAGTTGGGGATCGCTTGCGATGGTGAGTGGTTTCCAGCGCAGTAAGGGGAATGGTGTGGAAAGTGGCCCGGGGCGCATTGGTGCCGGCATTGGGGTCGGGATTGGAACAACAAGCGCGACGATGACCGGGCCAGCGGCCGGCACCGCCCTTCAGCCGTCCATCCCGCTCCCCGCGCTTGCCAAACAGACTCAACGGGACGCGCCGCTAATTGCACAACTGCTGTCGGCCTGGCGTCGATCGCTGCAATTGCCGTTGTCGTACGCACCGGGTCGCTGGCAAGGTCCCTCGCTATTGCCCCCTCAGGCCGCCGCACAAGCCTTCCGCTGGATACGCCAAGCCCGGCAAGCGGGGCTGACCGATACCCGGGACATCACCGTGCTGGCGTTGCATCAAGCGGCAATACACCCGCGCTTACTCGATTACGAACCGCTGCGACTCGCACTTGCCAGTGCAGCGCCCGGCGGTGCTTCCACCGTGCTGGCCGCCTATGGCGACCATGCCTGGCACCGCATTGCCGCCCATCTTGACCAAGCAGGTTTGCCCACATGACCACCAGCAGCCAATTAGCCATCGCCGCCCAAGAGACGTCGCCCCTGCCGTTGGGCAGCTGCCCCGCCTGCCGGCGCACAGGCATCCCCATCCTGTTGCTGCGCCCCGCCGTCATACCCAAGACGGGGTCGTGGCGCCGGCACGGCGCAATCAAGCACCCCGACCTGCAACAGTCGCTGCGCTTGCTGCGTACTGGCTACGTCTACGTGCTGTTGGACCATGAGGTCTGGCAGGCGTACGAAGTCACCGACGCCGGTCACCTGCGTCAATTCGACCCTTACGAGATGGCTAAGGGCCCACCCGCGCTCTTGTCCGAACGCTGCGTCCAGAGCGCGCACGATCTGCCGGCGTCTTTTATCGGTATCGACGTCGATACGTACACGACAGCCTGGGTCGCGTACGCGCAAGACCCGTGGCCCGTGGCTGTGCTGGACGGGTACAAGGCCGGCGCGGGTGCCGCAAAGGCGGCGAGGGCCTCACAGCCGGCGGCGGGCGCCTCACACGGGACGGCACGCGCGGCACGTCCAGTCGCTGCTGCCCAACAGGCGACAGCGAACTCGGACCACGCACTGCGCTTTGTCATCCTGGACCTATCCAAGCTGCGTGAAGAGCCCACGGCGGGAGGCGCGGCGCTGGCGCTGGAACACGCCCACCGCATCGATCGACACATAGCAGAGTACAGCCACGGCGTCCGTGATTTTGGCAGCGTCCATGGCTGGCATTCGCGGGTATTGCAGGCTACGGGCATGCGCAATTATCTGAGGCTGATGGAGCTTCAGCACGATCTGGCCAAGGGCGTGCCCGGGCTGATCCTGCCCGACCCGGTGGGCCTGGCGCAGGAACTGAACAACTTCCGTTTGGCCGCCTACACGCAAAAGCGCATGTGGGCGGAAGAGCCGCAGCGGCGCTATGCGTATCTGACCTCGCAGTGTCTGCTGGGCATTGAGCAGCTTTACGCCGCCCAGGCCGATGCCGATATACCGGACAGCCCCACCTACATGCTGGACACGATGCCCAGCGAATCCGGCATGGCGCCGATCTTCCGGGATCCGGCCTTGGAGCGCCGCGAACGCATCGCCTACAAGACCGCGCAGCGGATGGATCGGCTGAAGGAACGCTATTGGGAATCTGACCCGCCCTCCGAGCTAGGCCGCAAGGGCCGCGCCAGTTTTCAAGCGAGCTATGACAAGGAGTCCAAACGGCTGGAGGCAATCATCGATGCCTATGGCGAAGACTGGGCACGGGTTGTGCGCGGCGCCGCCTGGAAGCGGGTGGTAGAGCTGGATTACAGCGACACCGATGAACGCTCGCGCCGCCTGCGCCTGCTGATGGTCAGCGCGTGCCTGGACGGCGGCATTACCGATGCGGTGCCTGTGCCGCTTTTCGTTGCGGGTAGCGGCGCTTCGTCCGGCGCCGCCGGCTCGGCTGCGACGGCGAATCTGGCGACTGCCGGGCATTCGGGTGCTGCTGCCGATCCCGCCCGCACCGACAATCCGGGCCCCACATCGCAAGCTTGGAAGGAGCTATTGTCCGACCCCCACAGCGCCGTCTATCTGGCGTTGAACGGCCAACGCAGTGATCTGCAATCCAGCTTTCTGCCCTTGTTCAGTGCAGGCGCTGGGGGCGGGGCCAACGACGCCGCGAAGAAATACTTCGACGCCGTCAAAAACCTGGTCAGCAGCAAAGAGATCGGCGCCTGGCGCGAAGGCTTGGCGGCGGACGCTGCGGACCAACTGCTGGCCGCCGTGCACGGCGCCAGCCCCCGCCTTCACGCCCAGTTAAACGACGCCACGCGCGCGGCCGTCAACGCCGTGCACGTCGGCGGCGCCTGGCTGTACCGTGGCGCGCAAATGACGCAGGTCGTGATCCAACTGACGGTCAGCGAGCTCCTTGCCATTTACACCGACGAACTGCAACGCGTCGGCGAATCCCTGAACCAAAACACCGGCCGCCGAGTACGCGCTTTCATCTTCGCCGGCCTGATCAGCATTCCGGACCCCGCGTTGCACAAGATACTGGTCAACGTGACGATCTGGATGGAAGGCAGCGCGGAGGATATCGCCCAGAGAATAAAAACAATGAGGACCGGCGCGGCGGACGTGGCCGACGCAGCGCGAGACGCCGCGCACAGCATGCAAGCGGCCATTGATGACGTCACGCACAGTACGCGCGCCATGGCGGGCGGCCTGATGCGAAGACTGTCGATTGGCGTCCATCACCTGGAAGCCCCGGTGGCCGACCTGCTGATCGGTCTGGAACTGACCGCCGAACAAGCCCGAGAATTCGCCAAGAACGGCTTCATCAGCTTGAAGCGTCTGTCGGTAGGCTCGGGCTACGGCGCGCTATCGCTCGTCAGCCTCTACTTTCTGCACGACAGCGTACAAGCCAGCCTGGAATCCGCTCGAAACGCGGTGGGCGCGGAGCATGCAGAGGCGATGGCTGCGTTGTACGGAGCGGGCATCGGCATGCTAGGCGCGGGTGTCGAGGCGGGCGGGTTGGCGGTCAGTGTGGCAGGCGAGGCGGTCCAGCCGTTTATGCGGAGGATTGCGAATGCGGAGCTGGGCGTGGTCGCGAAGGCGATTGGGTTGGGGAAGGGGTTGGTGAAAGCGGGTGGGGCGATAGCGGCATAGGGAGGAGTGGCTGATGGGGCCCGGGTGGATCGCAGCCGCTATGCGTGCCGCCCGCCAAGGCGACACCTCGGCAAAATGGCTGCATGCATTCGCTGCGAGTGTTAAAGCGAAGAGACTGGAATCCGATGCTTTGGAACGGTGGGCGCGGCAGTCGTACTTCGGAAACGCGGAGCGCAGCCAGCGATGGGAGATGGCAGACCAGCTCGATTCAGCGGTGGCCGCATTAAACGCCGCACTGTCGGGATTGTCGGTGTCTTTGGGATTTCACTCATCCAAGCGCTTCGCCGATGCGGCCGAGCTTGCGGCAATGGACGTTTTGCTGATCAAGGAGACGGGCGGCGTTCAAACGGGCACGGAATTGGCTTACTTGATCCTGTTGCCTGGTTTTGATCCCTTGCGCTCGCGTTACGAGTTCACGTTAACCGTTCATAAATTTGGGGTGGCGAAAAGTGGGAAACGTATGCCGTTGATAACGTCGTCAGTGCTTGCAACTGCGTATCACAATAGTCGGGCCCATGCGCCCATGCTAGACACCGAGCCAGATCTCGTGCCAGCGGTCAGTGAGTTGCCGACCAGAGACGATCCCGCGCTAAGCGGCAGATACTGGTTGGGCGGCATGCATGCAGTTAAGGCAGCCGTCGTCGAAATTGCATATTGGCCAGACAAGGACGATCTCAGCGGATACGCAAAGTTGATCTCTGCGGAGGAAGCGTGATGGTAAGACCTCTGCTTAATCCGCCGTGCCCAGGTTGGAAGCGCGATTTGCCCGGGCCTAATGACTCACCCGGGCCACCCAGTTATCGCGCAGACGCACCCAACTATGTCGACGATGTCCACCTGGAGCTATCCCGACGAACATCCAGCACCCGCGGAATTTTGATCCTGGGTGTGCCCTTGTGTGTGTGCTTCTTTATCTGGCAATTGCCCCTATTTTTTGGCTACGGGGCGTTTTCTTCGACAGACGGGTCCGATGGCCTCACGACGATATTGATGTTTTTATTCCTGCTGGCCGCCTATTCTTACCTTGCAGCGTTTCTTTACCAAACGGACGTCTGTCCGCCGCGCGATCTTCCCATCCGCTTCAACCGGCTACGCCGAAAAATCTACGTCTACGGTTTCCAAATGGTCTGGTGGAATCCCTTCGCTCACCGTTACGTCACCACCGCCAGCTACGACTGGAATGACGTCCGCGCCGAAGTCTGGGAGCAATGGGGGGCTACATCCGGTGGAAGCCTGATGATCAAGTGGGGCGTCTCAATCGCCATCG
>NZ_JBLVOL010000072.1:0-14379 GCF_053543755.1 Achromobacter semiaridum
AGCCTGGCCGGCTTGTGGGCGGCCGTGTCGGCGGGGCTGGGCCTGGCCGTGCGCACGCCGCTAGGGCTGCCCGCCGGAGTGCGGGCGCTGGCGCCGGGCGAACGGGGCCTGCCCCCTTTGCCGTCGATCACGCTGTCGCTGTATCGTGCCCAGGCGCAGCCAGACCCGGTGGCCGCCGCGCTGGCCGATATCGTGCGGCAGTGTGTCCGGGACAGCAGCGTTGCCTGGGCGTCGCCTTCCGCCTTGTCCACCACCTTGCCCGCCACGGTCCCAGCATGAATCGATTCCAAGAAATGTCGGTGTTCCTGGCCGTGGCCGAAGCCCAGGGCTTTGCCGCCGCCGCGCGCCGCCTGGAAATGTCCGCGCCGTCGGTCACGCGCAGCGTTGCGGCGCTGGAACGGCGGCTGGGCGCCTTGCTGTTGGTACGCACCACCCGCAGCCTGCGCCTGACCGAAGCGGGCCAGCGCTACGCGGCCGACTGCCGCCGCATTCTTGAAGACGTCGAACAAGCCGACGATGCCGCCGCCGGTGCGATGGCCGTGCCACGCGGTGCGCTGCACGTCACCGCGCCCGCCTTCTTTGGCGAACTGCACGTCATGCCGGTGGTGCTGGGCTATCTACGCGCGCATCGTGCCGTGTCGGTGCGCACCCTGCTGGTGGACCGGGTGGTGAACCTGCTGGACGAAGGCGTGGACGTGGCCGTGCGCATTGGTGCTTTGCCCGATTCCACCTTGACGGCGGTGCCGGTGGGCCACGTGCGCCGCGTGGTCTGCGCCACGCCGGAATTCCTGCGCCAACACGGTGAACCGCAGGACCCCGACGCCCTGCATCGCTTCTGCACCATCACGGCCGCGATGGAGGGGCGGGGCGCGCAATGGCGTTTCCAGCAAGCCGGAGAGCCGCGCCGGCTGAATGTGGAATCGCAACTGGCCGTCACGTCGTTTCAGGCCGCCGTGCTGGCCGCGTGCGAAGGCTGGGGCTTGACGCAGGTGGTGTCGTACCAGGTGGCGCGGCACCTGAAAAGCGGTGCCTTGCAGGTGGTGCTGCGCGATTTCGAATTGCCGCCCATGCCGGTGCACGTGGTGTACCCCGAGGGCCGACGCAGCTCTGCCAAAGTGCGCAGCTTTGTTGAATTCTGCGTGGAAGCGCTGCGGCGCGATCTGGCCGAATTGCCGCGCTGAAGGGCCGAAGCCCGGCCCCGCCGGACGGTGGACCAGGCGCCCTCGACCGTGCCTTCGACGGTGCCTTCGACCGTGCCTTCGACCCGTTCTTTCAATTCCGACAATAGTGTCTTGTCGCGGCTGGCCGTTCACGCAGGGCGTGCATCGGGCCAAGATGGAGCCATGTTCATCCCCCTTGGAAATTCCCATGTCCGCTGCCCCGTTGACCTTCTATAGCTTCCCTTTGTCCGGCCATGCGCATCGCGTCGCGCTGATGCTGTCGCTGCTGAACGTGCCGCACAAGCGCGTCGACGTGGATCTGCGCGGCGGCGAGCACAAGCGCCCGGAATTCCTGGCGCTGAACGCGTTCGGCCAGGTGCCGGTGATCGACGACAACGGCACGGTGGTGGCGGATTCCAATGCCATCCTGGTCTATCTGGCCACCCGCTACGACGGCCAGGCTTGGCTGCCCGCCGATCCGGCCGGTGTGGCGGCGGTGCAGCGCTGGCTGTCTGTAGCAGCCGGGCCTTTGGCGAGCGGCCCGGCGACGGCCCGGCTGATCACGGTATTTGGCGCGCCCTACGACGTGGAAACCACCTTGACACGCGCGCATGCCTTGCTGGGCGTTATGAACGCCGAACTTGGCGGCCGCGCCTTCCTGGCCGGTTCCCGCCCGACGATCGCGGACGTCGCCTGTTACGCCTACGTGTCGCACGCGCCCGAAGGCAATGTGTCCTTGGCCGACTACCCCCACGTGCGCGCGTGGCTCGCACGCATCGAAAATCTGCCCGGCTTCGTGCCCATGGCGCGCACGCCCGCCGGCTTGCAGGCCGCCTGATACCGCCATCACCGCATTGGCCCGGAGCGCACCATGACTCTCACTGATCCTTCTTTTGACGACGGCTTGCCCTGGCATGCGGGCGAACGCCTGTTGCAAGCGCGCGCCGGCGTGGCCGAGCGCATGGCGCAGATCGGCCCGAAGATCGTGCGCGATTACATGCCCGACCAGCATCGTGACTTTTTCGCGCAGTTGCCGTTCCTGGTGGTAGGCGCGGTAGACGGGCAGGGCGATCCCTGGGCCGGCGTGCTGGAGGGCCAGCCGGGCTTTGCCATGTCGCCCGATGCGCATACGTTACGGGTGTCGGCCATGCCCGATGCCGATGATCCGGTGCGCGCGGGCCTGGGCCCGGGGCAGGCGGTGGGGCTGCTGGGAATCGAGCTGCACACGCGTCGGCGCAACCGCATGAACGGTCAGATCGCCGCGTGGGACGGCAAGCGTTTCGATGTGGCCGTGGCGCAGTCGTTCGGCAATTGCCCGCAGTACATCCAGACGCGCGATTTTCATTTCTCGCGCTCGCCGGCCATGCGCTTTGCGGCGGCGCGACCCGAGACCGATCAATTGGACGATGCCGCGCGCGCGTTGATCCAATCGGCCGACACCTTTTTCGTGGCCTCTTACGTGGACGATGATGCCCGAGGGGGGCGCGCGGTTGACGTGTCGCATCGCGGCGGCAAACCCGGCTTTGTGCGAGTGGACGGCAATGTGCTGACCATTCCCGATTTTTCCGGCAACCGCTTCTTCAATACCCTGGGCAACCTGATGGCGAACCCGCGCGCGGGTTTGGTCTTCATCGACTTTGAGCGTGGCGACGTGCTTCAGATATCGGGCCGCGCCGAGGTGGTGCTGGACAGCCCCGAGATTCAAAGCTTCGCGGGCGCGGAACGGCTGTGGCGCGTGCATGTGCGCCGTGTGCTGCGGCGGCCCGGCGCCTTGGCGCTACGCTGGCAATTCGGCGCGTATTCGCCGACCGCGCTGGGCACGGGGCAGTGGCCGGGGCAGCCCGACCAAACCGGCTAGCCGGGCGGGGGCGCGGTTTTCTGCACGACGGTGTCGTCCGGTTCCAGCAGGCGTCCATCCTGCGCGCGGATTTCCAGGCGGCGCACCGCCTGGCCGCGCTTGCGGTCGATCAATGTGGAGTGGGCTTCGGCCGGGCCGTAGTAATGGTCTTCGCCCCATTGCCGCAAGCTGACGATGACCGGAAACAGCGCGCGGCCTTTGTCCGTCAGCACGTATTCCTGATAGGCGCTGCCGTCCGACGCGGGGGCCACGGCCAGGATGCCGTGCGCCACCAACGTGCGCAGCCGGTCGCTAAGAATGTTCTTGGCCACGCCCAGGCTTTTCTGGAATTCACCAAAGCGGCGTACGCCATCGAACGCGTCCCGCACGATCAACAGCGACCACCAGTCGCCGATGGCGTCTAACGAGCGCGCCACCGGGCAGGCGGCGCCTTCAAGGCTGGTGCGTTTAACCATGTCTGACCCTTGGGTGGGGATGCAATGGTTGCATTATAAAACCTTAAGATCTAGCATTCCGGTTTCGTCATAAAACCAAAAGGACTTGCCATGCCAGATGTTCCACCGCCCGCCCACGCCTCGGCCGCTGCGTCGCCAGCACCCCTGCCCACCTCGCTGGTGATGCTGCTGGCCGTGGCCTGTGCGCTTAGCGTGGCCAACGTGTATTACGCGCAGCCCTTGCTGGACGCCATCGGCCGCGAGTTCCTGCTGGACGAGGGCGCCGTGGGCGTCGTCGTTACCGCCACGCAATTGGGCTGCGCGGTGGCGCTGCTGTTCGTGGTGCCGCTTGGCGACCTGCTGGACCGGCGCCGCCTGATGCTGGCGCAACTGGGGCTGCTGGTGCTGGCGCTGGGCGCGGTGGCCGTGTCGGCCAATACGCCGTGGCTGCTGGCGGGCATGGTGGCGCTGGGGCTGTTGGGTACGGCGATGACGCAAGGCCTGCTGGCGCTGTCCGCCGCCCTGGCGGCGCCGGGAGAACGGGGCCGGGTGGTGGGCGCCGCGCAGGGCGGGGTGGTGATCGGCTTGTTGCTGGCGCGCACCGTGGCCGGCGTGGTGGCCGACGCCTGGGGCTGGCGCGCCGTGTACGTGGTGTCCGCCGTGATGGCCGCCTTGCTGGCGTGGGTGCTGCTGCGCCGCTTGCCTCGGCGGCGCCTGCCCACGGCCACGCTGTCGTACCGGGACTTGCTGCGGTCCATGGCGACGCTGCTGGCCACTGAACCCGTGCTGCGCGTGCGCGGCATGATCGCCTTGCTGATGTTCGCCGCCATCAGCGTGTTCTGGACGGCGCTGGTGCTGCCCTTGAGCGCGCCGCCGCATTCGTTGTCGCACGCGGCGGTGGGTGGCTTTGGGCTGGTGGGCGTATTGGGCGTGTTGATGGCTGCGCGCGCCGGCCGCTGGGCGGATCGCGGGCTGGGGCAGCGCACTACGGGCGCGGGCCTGGTGCTGCTGTGCCTGGCGTGGGCGCCCATTGCCTTGCTGGATCACAGTCTATGGGCCTTGGCGCTGGGCGTGCTGGTGCTGGACGTGGCGCTGCAAGCGCTGCACGTGACGAATCAAACGATGATTTTCAGCATCAGCGCCCAGTCGCATAGCCGGCTGGTGGGCAGCTACATGATGTTCTACGCGGTGGGTAGCGGGCTGGGCGGCATTGCGTCCACGGCGGTGTACGCGCGCGCCGGCTGGCTGGGCGTGTGCGCGCTGGGCGCGGCCATCAGCGTGACGGCTTTAGTGTTCTGGGCGGCGACGTTGCCCCGCAAGGCATCGCCGCCGCCATCGTCGTCACGTCAAGGCTGTACCGCGTAGTCCTTGGACCCCAGCACCACGGCCGCCAGGCCCGGCGCCTGGGTCAGCTTGTGCAGCGCATAGGTTTGGGCGGTGGCAATCTTGGCCTGATGGAAGTCGGGGTCTTCCTGCTGGTGGTCCAGGCTGGCCAGCAGGGCGCGCGCCATCTGCCAACCGGCCAGCGTCGTGCCCGCCAGCAGCAGATAGGGCACGGCCGACCCGAAGATGGCGTTGGGCGCCCCGGCGGCGTTGGCCAGCACAAAGTCCACCACATTGGCCAGGGCCAGCCGGGCTTGCCGCAGCGGCTTGAGCACCAGGTTGGCCGCGGGTTCGCTGCGCGATTCCAGCTCGGTTTCTGTCTGGCGGATGGCCTCCAGCAGCGCATGCGCCACCGCGCCGCCGTCGCGCAAGGTCTTGCGGCCGACCAGGTCGTTGGCCTGGATTGCGGTGGTGCCTTCGTAGATGGTCAGGATGCGCGCGTCGCGGTAGTACTGCGCCGCGCCGGTTTCCTCAATGAAGCCCATGCCGCCGTGCACCTGCACGCCCAGGCTGGTCACGTCCAGCGACATCTCGGTGCACCAGCCCTTCACGATGGGCACCAGGAATTCCTGGATGGCCAGATGACGCTTGCGCTCGTCGGCGTCGGGGCTGGCGTGGGCCAGGTCGGCGTGGCCCGCCGTCACGTAGGCCAGCGCGCGGCCCGCCTCGGTCAGCGCGCGCATGGTGCCCAGCATGCGGCGCACGTCGGGGTGATGGATGATGGTGACGGCATCGCGCGACGACCCATCCACCGGGCGGCTTTGCACCCGGTCGCGGGCATAGGCCAGCGCGTGCTGGTAGGCGCGGTCGGCAATGGCGATGCCCTGCACGCCCACCGCATAGCGGGCCGCGTTCATCATGATGAACATGGCGTCCAGCCCGCGGTTTTCCTGGCCCACCAGGTAGCCCAGCGCGCCGCCCGCATCGCCAAATTGCAGGGTGGCGGTGGGGCTGGCCTTGATGCCCAGCTTGTGTTCGATGGACACGCAGGTGACGTCGTTGCGCTCGCCCAGCGAGCCGTCTTCGTTGACCAGGAACTTGGGCACCAGGAACAGTGAAATGCCCTTGACGCCTTCGGGCGCGTCGGGCAATCGGGCCAGCACCAGGTGCAGGATGTTCTCGGTCAGGTCGTGGTCGCCATAGGTGATGAAGATCTTGGTGCCGGACAGCCGGTACGTGCCGTCGCCCACCGGCTGCGCGCGCGTGCGGATCATGGCCAGGTCCGAGCCGGCTTGCGGCTCGGTCAGGTTCATGGTGCCGGTCCACCGGCCCGAGATCATCGGGCCGATGAAGCGCGTTTTCATTTCCGCCGAGCCAACCGTCAACAGGGCTTCGATGGCGCCGTTGGTCAACAGGGGGCACAGCGCAAACGACAGGTTGGCGGCGTTCAGCATTTCAGAGCAGGGCGAGCCGATCAGGCCGGGCAGCCCCTGGCCGCCGTATTCCACGGGGTGCGACATGCCTTGCCAGCCCGCTTCGGTGTACTGGCGAAACGCTTGCTTGAAACCGGGCGACGTCGTGACCGCGCCGTCGCGCCACGTGCTGGGCTCGCGGTCGGCGGGTTGGTTCAGCGGCGCCAGGACGTCGGCCGCGAAATGGGCGGATTCTTCCAGCACGGCCAGCGCGGTGTCGGGCGTGGCCTCCTCGAAGCCGGGCAGGGCGGCAACTTGCCGCAGGCCGGCCAGGTGGTTCAACACAAACATCATGTCTTTCACGGGGGCTTGGTACGTCATGGCCGAAAAACTCCTTTGATGAAGGTGCCGGGCTGCCGGCGTTCAGACGGCTTTGTCGGGGCGGGTGGACGGCGCGGCCGGGGCATCGCCGGCGGCGTCAGGCGCGGGACCCGTCGACGGCTTCGTCGCGGATGGACCGGCCAGATCAATGGCCTGCGTGGCGCCCACGGCGGCGCGCAATTCAAACTTCTGAATCTTGCCGGTGGATGTCTTGGGCAGTTCGCCGAAGCGCACCGCGCGCGGCACCTTGAAGCCGGGCAGCAGCAGTTTGCAATGCGCGATGATCTCTTCGGCGGTGGCGCTGCAACCCGGTTTCAGTTCAACGAAGGCGCAAGGTGTTTCGCCCCACTTGGGGTCGGGCATGGCCACGACCGCCACCGCCGCAACGGCGGGGTGTCGGTACAGCGCGTCTTCCACTTCAATGCTGGAGATGTTTTCGCCACCGGAAATAATGATGTCCTTGCTGCGGTCCTTGATGCGCACGTACCCGTCCGCCGTCATCACGCCCAGGTCGCCGGTGTGAAACCAGCCGCCCGCGAAGGCGTCGTCGGTGGCGCGTTCGTTTTTCAGGTAGCCCTTCATGCAGATGTTGCCCCGGAACATGATTTCGCCCACGGTCTGCTCGTCGGCGGGCACTTCCTGCATGGTGTCGGGGTTGCGTACCGATAAGCCGGTCTGCAAGTGGTAGCGCACGCCCTGGCGCGCGGTCAGCTGCGCGCGGCGTTCGTCGTCCAGCGCGTCCCACGATTCCTGGCGGGCGCAGACGGCGGCCGGACCGTAGACTTCGGTCAGCCCATAGACGTGCGTCAGTTCAAAGCCGATGTCGCGCATCTTGGCGATGACGGCGGGTGCGGGCGCGGCACCCGCGACCATGGTGCGCACCGTATGCGTGATGCCCGCGCGCATCTCGGCCGGCGCGTTGGCCAGCGCGCTTTGCACGATGGGGGCGCCGCAGTAGTGCGTGACGCCTTCGGCGCGGATCAGGTCGAACACGGTCTGGGGGTCGAACTTGCGCAGGCACACGTTCACGCCGGCGCGCGCGGCTACCGTCCAGGGAAAGCACCAGCCGTTGCAATGGAACATGGGCAAGGTCCAAAGATAGACCGCGTGCTTGGGCATGTCCCATTCAAGAATGTTGCTGACGGCGTTCAGGTACGCGCCGCGATGGTGGTAGACCACGCCCTTGGGGTCGCCGGTGGTGCCCGAGGTGTAGTTCAGCGCGATGGCGTCCCATTCGTCGGCGGGCGGTTGCCAGGCGTAATGCGCGGGGGCGTCGGCCAGGAAGGCTTCGTAATCGGTGGCGCCCGGCTCAGGGGCGCCCGGCATAGGGGCGCCCGGCTCAGGGGCGCCCGGCATAGGGGCGCCCGGCATAGGGGCGCCCGGCTCAGGGGCGCCCGGCATAGAGGCGCCCGGCATAGGGGCGTCCGGCACGGTGGCGGGGGCGCCGTCCAGGTCGTGGACCGAGACGATTTTCAAGTGCGGGAATTCGGCACGGGCGCGCTGGGCGATGTCGGCATATTCGGTGTCGATGATCAGCGCGCGGGCTTCGCCGTGGCCCAGCATGAACAGCACGCTGGAGGCGTCCAGCCGGGTGTTCAGCGTGTTGAGCACCGCGCCCATCATCGGCACGCCGAAGTGGGCTTCGACCATGGCGGGGATGTTGGGCAGCATCACGGCAACGGTGTCGCCGCGCTTGATGCCGGCGCGTTCCAGCGCGTTGGCCAGGCGCTGCGCGCGTTCGTAGGTCTGGGCCCAGGTGCGGCGTACCTTGCCGTGCACCACCGCCAGCCGCTGGCCATACACCTCGGCCGCGCGGGCAATGAAGTCCACCGGGGTCAAGGGGGTGTAGTTGGCGTCGCGGCGCGCCAGGCCGTGGTCAAACATGCTGCTCATGCGTAGTCTCCGAGTCGGGCGCGTGGGCGGCCCTGTCTTGTTCGAGGTTTGCCGAGCGCGGAGAGCTTGATTTCCGTCGCTTGCTTGAGCTTAGGGGCAAGCCGAAATTACTGTCTGTCGCCTGCATGACAGAGCGCCGGCCGCCCTTGCAAACCGCCAGTTTTACACGGTTCCGACCTTGTCCGACGTTTCAAACGTTGTTTCCGTCAACGCGCCAGATTCCCACCCATAACCCCTACATCCCGTTCAGCGCGGCGCCAGGGCGCATGACAGCGCGGCGCGCGCCAGGATGCGTGTGGAATCCAGCGTGGGCAAGACGCAGTTGCCGTCGTTCAGCACCAGCGGCAGTTCGGTGCAGCCCAGCACCACGGCGTCGCATCCGGCATCGCGCAAGCGCTGCACAATGCCTTGCAGTCGCGCGACCGACGTGGGCTGGAACACCCCGTAAACCAGTTCATCCATGATGATGCGGCCCAGCGTGACCCGGTCTTGTTCGACAGGGCGTACCCATTCCAGCCCTTGCGCGCCGAGCTTATCCGGGTACACCACGCTATCGACCAGCCACCGCGTGCCCAGGATGCCGATGCGCCGAAAACCTCGCGCCGCGGCCTGCAAGGCAACTTCCTCGGCGATATGCAGCCAGGGCAGCGGCGAATGCGGCAGCACATATTTCAGCGCCTGGTGGATGGTGTTGTCGGGGCAGATCAGCAAGTCAGCCCCGGCGCGCGCCAGCTTGTCGGCCGATGACAGCATCAGCGCGCCCACGCCGGCCAGGTCCTTGTTGTCCAGGCACACCACGTAGTCCGCCAGCGAATGGGTGTGCAGCGAAATCTCAGGGTGCGCGTGCGGCCCCATGCGCTGCGAAGCTTCGGCGCACAACGTGCGATAGCACAGCGCGGCGCCTTCGGCCGAACAGGCAACGATGCCGATGTGCAGGGGGGCGGCGGTGATGGGGCCGGTGGTTGTGGGGCCGGTGGTCGTCGGGCCGGTGGTCGTGGGCGCACTGTTCATGAGGCAGCGTCCTGGTTCAACGCCCGCACGTGGCGGGCAATGTCGATAAAGCTCTTGGCCATGGCGGCTTGTTGGGCGGCGGGCAAGCGCGACAAAAACAACTCGTCGATGGCCGGGCCGTACACCTTCCACATTTCCCGCCGCAGCGCGCGGCCCTTGGGCGTCAGGCGTGCATAGGTGGCACGCCTGTCCTCGTCGGAACGAAAGCGCTCGACCAGGCCGGCCGCCTCGATGCGGTCCATCAGGCGCGTCAGGTTATAGCGCGCGATCACCATGCGTTCCGCCATTTCGAACATGCGCGCCGTGCCATCCGGCGCGCGTTCCAGCGCCCACAGCGCGTCGTACCACGCCAGCGGCGGCAGGTCGGCTGCCGACAGGCGCTTTTCAATTTCCTCTACCACCAGCGCGTGCGCGGTCAGGAAGAGGCTCCATGCGTCGGGCTTGCCCGTGGCCATGCGGTCGTTCCTTTTGATATCGGGAATGCAGCCGCGATTGTAAGAGCGGCTTGGCCGGATCGCGTGATCGAAGTGAAAAGCGCAAGCCAGGATAGTTGCACTTGCAATTGTCCGAGCACGGCAATACGATTGCAATTGCACATGATGCAATTGCAATTCACGATGTGAAACGCAGAGGCCGAAGTCTTGCTGCGTGGCGCTGCCCCATCACCAAAGGAACCCCATGGACACCCCGATCGATACCACCGACGCCGACCCGCAGGAAACCCAGGAATGGCTGGACGCCATGCAGGCCGTGTTGGCCCACGAAGGCAGGCCGCGCACGCACTACTTGCTGGACCAGTTGATCCAGCAGGACCGCGCGGCCAATGGGCGCTATGCGGCGCCGGGCGTCACGCCCTACGTCAACACGATCGATGCCGCGAGCCAGCCCGCGTTTCCCGGCGATATCGGCATTGAGCAGCGTCTGGACGCCTACCTGCGCTGGAATGCCATGGCCATGGTGCTGCGCGCTGGCAAGACCTCGGGCGTGGGCGGCCACATTGCCACCTACGCATCGGCCACGACGCTGTACGAAACCGGCTACCGCCATTTCTTTCGCGCCGCCGCGCCGGATTTCCTGGGCGACCTGCTCTACATACAAGGGCATTCCGCACCCGGCATCTATGCGCGCGCCTACCTGGAAGGCCGAATTTCCGAAGACCAGCTTGACGGCTTTCGCCGTGAAATCGGTGGCGGGGGGCTGGCGTCCTATCCGCACCCGCGCACCATGCCGGGTTTTTGGCAATTTCCCACGGTGTCCATGGGCCTGGGTCCGCTGATGGCCGCCTATCAAGCGCGCTACATGCGTTACCTGGAAGACCGCGAGCTGATCCCCGCCCAGGGCCGCAAGGTGTGGGGCTTTCTGGGGGACGGGGAACAGGACCAACCCGAAACGCTGGCCGCCGTGGCGATGGCCGGGCGCGAAAAGCTGGACAACCTGATCTTCGTGGTCAATTGCAATCTGCAACGGCTGGATGGGCCGGTGCGCGGCAACGCCAAGATCATCCAGGAACTGGAAAGTGTCTATCGCGGCGCGGGCTGGAATGTCATCAAGGTGATCTGGGGCGCCGGTTGGGACGCGCTGCTGGCGCAGGACCACGACGGCCGCCTGCGCCGCCGCATGATGCAGTGCGTGGACGGCGAATACCAGGTGTTCAAGGCGCGAGGCGGCGCCTACGTGCGCGAGCATTTCTTTGGGGCGGACCCGGTGTTGCTGGAACGCGTGGCCCATCTGTCGGACGACGAGATCGGCGCGTTGAACCGGGGCGGCCACGACCCCGCCAAAGTGCATGCGGCTTATGCGGCGGCCGTGGCGCACCGGGGCCAGCCCACCGTCATCCTGGCCAAGACCGTCAAGGGGTACGGCATGGGCGCGGCAGGCGAGGCCGCCAACACCAACCACCAGCAAAAAAAAATGGCCGACCCGGCCGTGCGCGCCTTTCGCGACCGATTCGCCATCGCCGTGCCGGACGATCAGCTTGAAGAAATTCCGTATATCAAGCCCGCGCCCGGCAGCGCGGAACACGCCTATTTCCAGGCCGCCATCGGGCGTGCCGGCGGCCACCTACCGCAGCGTTCGGCCGGGCCGGGGCCGTTGTCCACGCCGCCGCTGACTGCGTTCGCCGCGCATCTGAAGGGCAGCGACGGCCGCGAATTTTCAAGCACGATGGCCTTCGTGCGGGTGTTGGCGCAGTTGCTCAAAGACCCGGATATCGGCCCGCGCGTCGTTCCCATCGTGCCCGACGAGTCGCGCACGTTCGGCATGGACGGCATGTTTCGCCAGGTGGGTATCTATTCGCATGTCGGCCAGCTTTACACGCCCCAGGACGCGGACCAGCTCAGCGTCTATCGCGAGGATCGCAAGGGCCAGATCCTGCAGGAAGGCATCAACGAATCCGGCGCGATGTCGTCGTGGATCGCGGCGGGCACCGCGCACAGCACGCATGGGCTGGCCACCATTCCCTTCTACATTTTCTATTCCATGTTCGGCTTTCAACGCGTGGGCGATCTGGCGTGGGCGGCGGGCGACATCCGCGCGCGCGGCTTCCTGCTTGGCGCCACGTCGGGGCGCACCACGCTGGAAGGCGAGGGCCTGCAACACGATGACGGCCATAGCCACGTGCTGGCCTCGGTCATCCCGTCCTGCCGCGCCTATGACCCCGCCTACGCCTATGAAATCGCGGTGATCGTGCAAGACGGGCTGCGCCGGATGTACCAGGACGGCGAAGACGTTTTCTATTACCTGACCCTGGTCAACGAGAAGACCGCGCATCCGCCCATGCCTGAAGACGCCCAGGCCGGCATCCTGCAAGGCATGTATCGCTTGCGCCAAGGCGAGCCGGGCGCCTTGCGCGTGCAGCTGCTGGGTAGCGGCGCGATTCTGGCCGAGACGCTGGCCGCCGCCGATCTCTTGCGGCAGGATTTCGGCGTGTCGGCCGACGTCTGGAGCGTGACCAGCTATTCCGAACTGATGCGGGACGGCCAGGAGGTCGAACGCTGGAACCGCCTGCATCCGCAGGCCGAGGCACGGCGCGGCCATGCCGAAACCGCCTTGGCCGCCAGCGTGGGGCCGGTGGTGGCCGCCACCGACTATATGAAGACGGTGCCCGAGCAGATCCGCCCCTTCCTGGCGGGCCGGCGCTACGTCACCCTGGGCACCGACGGGTTTGGCCGCTCGGATACGCGGCGGGCGCTGCGCGCGTTCTTCGGCGTGGACCGCCATCACATCGCCCTGGCGGCGCTAAAGGCCCTGGCCGATGACGGGCAGGTAGACCCGGCGCAGGCCGCCCAGGCCATCGTCCGATACGGTATCGACGCCGAGGCCGTGTCGGCTGCCTTGCCCTAGGCGCAGGGGCGTATCGCCGTCGGCATGGGCGCGTCCGCACCGCGCCCCGGCCGCCCGCGCGAACCCGGGCGCGCGCCGGTAGTGTTAAATACGGTTTTCCCGGACAGTGAACGCGGGCCCCCGGGCTTTAGCGAAGGAAACAACATGGCATTCGATTTTGATCTGTTTGTGATCGGCGCGGGTTCTGGCGGCGTGCGCGCGGCCCGTTTTGCAGCGGGTTTTGGTGCGCGCGTGGCCGTGGCGGAAAGCCGCTACCTGGGCGGCACCTGCGTCAACGTGGGCTGTGTGCCCAAAAAGCTGCTGGTCTACGGCGCCCATTACAGCGAAGATTTCGAGCAGGCCCACGGCTTTGGCTGGAATGTCGGCAAGCCGTCGTTCGACTGGCCCACCCTGATCGCCAACAAAAACCGCGAGATCGAACGCCTTAACGGGATTTACCGCAACTTGCTGGTCAATAGCGGCGTGACGCTGCTGGAAGGCCACGCCCGCATCGTCGACCCGCACACCGTCGAGATCAACGGACAACGCCACACCGCCGCCAACATCCTGGTGGCAACGGGCGGCTGGCCTCGCGTGCCCGACATTCCCGGCAAGGAACACGCCATCACCTCGAACGAGGCGTTCTTCCTGCCGCGGTTGCCGCGCCGCGTGCTGGTGGTGGGGGGCGGTTATATCGCCGTGGAATTCGCGTCGATCTTCAACGGCATGGGCGCGCACACCGTGCAGGCCTATCGCGGCCCGCTGTTCCTGCGCGGCTTTGATCAGGGTGTGCGCGAACACCTGCGCGACGAACTGACGAAAAAGGGCGTCGATCTGCGCTTTTTCACCGACCTGGCGCGCATCGACAAGCAGCCCGATGGCTCGCTGGTTGCCACCTTGAAAGACGGCGCGGTCATCGAGACCGATTGCGTCTTCTACGCCACCGGCCGCCGTCCGATGCTGGACAACCTGGGTCTGGAGAACACGGGCGTGAAGCTGCGCGAAGACGGTTTCATCGACGTGGACGACGAATACCGCACCGCCGAGCCTTCCATCCTGGCCATTGGCGACGTGATCGGGCGCGTGCCGCTGACGCCGGTGGCGTTGGCGGAAGGCATGGCCGTGGCGCGCCGCCTGTTCCGCCCCGAGGAATACCGCAAGGTCGATTACAAGCTGATCCCGACCGCCGTGTTCAGCCTGCCGAACATCGGCACGGTGGGCATGACCACGGAAGAAGCGCGCGAAGCCGGCTACGAGATCAAGCTGTTCGAAAGCCGCTTCCGTCCGATGAAGCTGACGCTGACGGAATCGCAGGAAAAGACGCTGATGAAGCTGATCGTGGACGCCAAGACCGACCGCGTGCTGGGCGTGCACATGGTCGGCCCCGATGCCGGAGAAATCGTGCAGGGCATTGCCGTGGCGCTCAAGGCAGGCGCCACCAAGCAGGTGTTCGACGACACCATCGGCATCCACCCCACGGCGGCGGAAGAATTCGTCACCCTGCGCACGCCTGTGGCGCAATAAGGGCGCGGCAGCGGCCCCGCACCGGCCCCCCTTTACAAGCGTTCGATCATGGCGCGGGGGGG
>NZ_JBLVOL010000072.1:14477-17630 GCF_053543755.1 Achromobacter semiaridum
CGGCGCGCGTTCTTTTGCGCCATTGATGAAGAAGGCGTAGACGTCCTGCGCGCGTGGCGGCCCGGACGGTTCGGAACCGATCCGAGGCAGGTCTGCCGGATCGGCCCCACGCGACCAGGTGTGCAGCCTTTGCGCCCAGGCGTCCAGCACCTTGGGCGCATAGCCGGCCTTGAACGCGGTGCTGGCGCGCATCAGCCGGGCGTAGACGAAATCGGCGGTGCGGTCGGCGATGGACGGAAAATTTTCGCTGTCCGTGTAGACCGTGGCGGCGCCGTGGCGGCGCGCCAGCTCCAGGTATTCCTCGCAGGCAAAGCTGGGGTGGCGCACGTCCAGCACATGACGCAGCGGCAGGCCATCGACCTTGTCGGGCAGCAGCGCCAGGAATTCGCCAAAGTCTTCCGCGTTAAAGATCTTGGTGGGCGCGAATTGCCAGACCACGGGCCCCAGCTTGGGCCCTAATTCGGCAATGCCGCTATGGACGAAGCGCTGGATGGAATCGCCGGCGCCGGCAAGCTCGCGTCGGTTAGTCGCATAGCGCGACGCCTTTAGCGAAAAGACGAAGCCGTCCGGCGTTTCGTCGCGCCATTTGGCAAAAGTGGCGGGCTTCTGGGTGCTGTAGTAGGTGCCGTTGATTTCAATCGCGGTGAGCTGCCGGCTGGCGTATTCCAGTTCGCGCGCATGGGGCAGGTCCTCGGGATAAAAGGTGCCGCGCCACGGCGCGAATGTCCAGCCGCCGATGCCGACGCGAATAACGGGCGGGCTTTCCACCACGGACGGATGACGTTTCGGCATGTCCCGGTGCTCCATGCAGTCCAACGAATCGGTCCACTGTATCGCTACGCCCGTGGGGTCGTAAAGTTGCGGATGCCAATCACGGCGCGGGTTTGGGCCGGTGTGGCATCGGCGATACGTTCGCCGGGCGGCCGCGCCGCGTTCAAAAAGTTTCCTGTTCCGATACAGTTTTGCGATAACGTGTGCGCATCCCCGTTCGACATCGTCCGGCCCGCGCCGGCTCATCATGCCCGACCTGACTCATCTTCTGACATTCGCCCTGGTGGCCCTTGGCATGGTGCTGACGCCCGGCCCCAACATGATCTACCTGGTGTCCCGATCCATCTCGCAAGGCGCCCGCGCCGGCCTGATTTCCCTGGGCGGCGTGGCGGTCGGGTTCATCTTTTATGTGTGCTGCGCGGCCTTCGGCATCACGGCCTTGCTGCTGACGGTGCCCTACGCCTATGACGCCTTGCGCATCGGCGGCGCCATGTACCTGCTGTACATGGCATGGCAGGCCGTCCGCCCCGGGGGACGATCGCCGTTCCAGGTGCGCGAACTGCCCCGCAGCAGCCCGCGCACGCTGTTCACGATGGGGCTGGTCACCAACCTGCTCAACCCCAAGATCGCGGTGATGTATGTGTCGCTGTTGCCGCAGTTCATCCAGCCCGACCATGGCAGCGTGTTCACCCAATCGTTGGCGCTGGGCATGACGCAGGTGGTCATCAGCCTGTCGGTCAATGCCGTCATCGCGATTACCGCCGGGTCCATCGCGGGCTTTCTGGCCGGGCGGCCGTTGTGGTTGGTGATCCAGCGCTGGCTGATGGGTACCGTGCTGGCCGGGCTGGCCGTGCGCATGTTGATGGACGCGCGACGCTGATGCCGCAGGACGACGGATTTTTCGGCTCGCTGGGCGTCATGCTGGGCGAAGCGCTGCGCGCGGTGGTGGGCGGCATCAAATGGCTGCTGGGCGGCTTGGGCGGTGCGCTGGGCGACTTCTACGGCGGGCTGTCGAAGGCGATGGGCATGAGCCCGTCCATCTTCAATTTTGTCTTGCTGGTGCTGGGCCTGATGTTCCTGTGGGCCGCCATCAAGGCGTTGCTGCGCCGCTCCATCCTGGGGTTTCTCTTCTGGGCGGTGCTGGCGGTGCTGGTGTTGGGCGGCCTGGTCAATTAACGCCCCGCTTGCCGCGCCAGTTCACCCAGGCGCTTGAGCAGCGCGGGAAAGCGGTCGGCGCTGGTGTTGCCATAGCCGATCACCAAGCCATTGTCTTCGGCGCGCGGCGCCATGGCGAAAGTCGATAGCGCGCTGGGGTTCATGCCCACCTGCCGCGCCAGCGCCACGGTGGCCTGATCCGGGCAGTCCGGCGGCAGGCGCACCGTCAGGTGCAGGCCGCTGTGTCCGCCCAAGACCTCATGATCCACCTTGAAATGCGTGGCCAGCGCGTCGCGCAAGGCCGACTGCCGTTCGCGGTACAGGCGCCGCATGCGGCCCAGGTGACGCGAAAATTGTCCGTTGTCGATGAAGGCGGCCAGCGTCAGCTGTTCCAGCCGGTGGCCGCCCCGCAGCATCTCGATGACGGAGGGCAGGGCGGTCTGGGCCAGGGGCTCGGGCAGCACCAGAAAGCCCAGGCGCAATGCCGGAAAAAGTGTCTTGCTGAATGTGCCTACATACAGCACGGGTGCGTTGGGCAACAGCCCCTGCATGGCGGCGATGGGGTCGCCCTGATGCCGGAATTCGCTGTCGTAGTCGTCTTCGATGATCCAGGCGCCCGCGCGCCCGGCGCGTTCCAGCAGGTCCAGCCGCCGCGCCACCGACAGCACGGCGCCCGTGGGGTATTGATGCGTGGGCGTGGTCTGGATCAGGCGCGGCGGATGCGTGCGCCAGGCGTCCTCGGGAATGACGATGCCGTCGGCGTCCACGCGCATGGCCACCACGTTCAGGTCGCCGCCATGAAACGCCGACTTGGCGCCGCGATAGCCGGGCTCTTCCAGCCAGGCGGTGTCGCCGGGGTTGGTCAGCAGTTGCACGCACAGGGCCAGCGCGCCCTGCGCGCCTTCGGTGATGATGATGCGCGAGGCGTCGCAATGCACACCGCGCGACACCCGCAGATATTGCGCGATGGCTTCGCGCAGCGCCGGCTCACCCGTCGGATGGCCGTAGCCCAGCGTGGTGGCGGGGGCGGCTTGCAGCGCGCGGTCTTGCGCGCGGCGCCAGGCGTTCATGGGGAATTGCGTCAGGGCCGGGGTGCCGGGGGTCATCGGCCACGAACTGTCCGTGGCGCCACGGGTGGCAACGATGCGCGACAAGCGCGTGGCGGTGGCGGTGGGGGGGGGCGTCGGGCAGGTTGTCGCCGCGGCGGTCGTGGTTGCGGTGGCGGCA
>NZ_JBLVOL010000073.1:0-14020 GCF_053543755.1 Achromobacter semiaridum
CGCGCGGGGGCGGCACGGGCGCAAGCCCGCAGAACACGCAGCCGCGCGTCAACACGCCGCAGGCGGCGCCGTCTTCGGGTGGCAATAATTCCGGCCTGCCCGGCTCTGGCCCGTATCCCCGATTCGGCGGCGATACCGAACGCATCGTCGCCGTGTACATCGGGCTGATGAAGAGCATCTTCATGCACGAGTTCGGCCATGCGCTGATCGGCGAACTGCAATTGCCGTCCACCGGCGCCGAAGAAGACGCGGTGGATATCTACGCGGCGTTGCAGATCGTGGAACCCACGATGTACCCGTCGGGCAGCAAGGATGTGGACCGCATGGCGCGCGAAGCGGCCACCTACGCCGCCCTGCAGTGGTACTACAGCGGCAAGCTGTCGGAAAGCCGTGGCCAGGCGCCGTCGGCATGGCAGGACGAACACACGGGCGACCTTAAGCGCTTCCGCAACATGCTGTGCATCATGTACGGCGGCAACCCCGCCGTATTCGAAACGGTGGTTCAGCAAACCGGCTTCGAAGACCGCACCAAGGCCCGTTGCACGGACGAATTCAACAAGCAGAACCGTGCGTGGCGCAAGATTCTGGCGCCATACACGCGCGTCGGCACCTGGACGCCGGACGGCGAGCAAGCGGCCAACGCGCCCGGCGCGCCGGTGAACGTGGTGTTCGAGCCGTCCAAGCGCAAGATCGGCAACCTGTTCGCGAACAACCTGTCGGCCGCCATCGGCGAGAACATCAAGCTGCTGGGCAAGACGTATGTGCTGCCCCGGCCGGTGAACGTGGTTTTCAAGGATTGCGGCAAGCTCAACGCCTGGTACAGCCCGCGTGAAGGCTCGATCACCATGTGCTATGAGCTGATCGAGAACATTGCCGTAATGATTTCGGACATCGAAATGGGCACGGTGGGCGGTGAAATCGTGGCCAAGGACGGCTCGGCTCCGCCTGCCCGTCAGCAGCAGGCGCCCGCGGGCCAGGGGCAGGGCGCCGCCGCCCCGACCGGCGGTTTCGATGAATTGAAGGACAGCGGCATCCCGGCTACGACCTTGCTGTTCTCGGCGCCGTACAAGGGACCCACGCCGGTCCAGCACTACCGCGCCAAGGTCATCACCACGGGCGACCTGGTGCAGCTGATCAAGAACAACAAGAATCTGATCATCGTGGACAGCAGCGGGCTGCGCGACACCTTGCCCATCGCCTATCCGCTGGCCGACGCGGGTTCGGACGGCAGCGTCAAGGACAGCCTGCAAGGTCCGCTGGACGATTGGCTGATGAAGAAGTCGGGCGGCAACCGGGGCGTGCCGATCGTGTTGATGGGCGCCGGCATGAACGACCGTTCGTCGTACAACGCGGCGTTGCGTGTCGGCACCTTGGGCTGGGACGCCTACTGGTATCGGGGTGGCCTGGAAGCTTGGGTGGCCAACGGCTTGCCGACCTCGCCCGTGAAGCCGGCGCAGAACTAATCGGGCTGTCCCCGTCGGCGCGCCGACCTTGGCGGGCGGCAATAAAAAGCCCGCCTGTTTGCACAGGCGGGCTTTTTTTCGTCTTCAGACCGGGCTTACTTGCCTTGGGCGGCCAGCGCCAGGGCGGCGGCGTTGACGACGGCGGCGATACGGCCGGCGTCGCGCAGCTGTTCGGTCGACAGGCCGTCGTTCTTCAGGTTTTCATAGTGCGAGGCCACGCAGAAATGGCACTTGCCGATGATCGAAGCAACCAGCGCGAACAGTTCAAAACGCTTTTTCTCGACGCCGCCATGGGTGGCATAGGCGTTCATGCGCAGCTGCGCGGGCAGGCTCTTCAGGTTGGCGTCGCCCGTCATTTCGACATAGGGATACCAGGTGTTGTTCATGCCCATCAGCGCGGAAGCGGTCAGGGCGGCATTGGCGTCGCCTTCCGACAGGCCGCTCTTGAAGGCTTCGACCAGCACCGGGCTGCGCGCAGCGTAAGCGGCGGACAGGGCGGCGCCGACGGCGTCTTCAGGGGCCAGCGTGGAACGGGCGATGACGGCGTCCAGATTCAGGCGGATGTCCTTGGCCCAATCCGGCAGCTGTTCCTTAATGGTCGTAAGAAATTCCATAGTTTTTACCTATAATCTAGAGCAAGTAAAGCCCGGCGCCGGGCCTGCGTACAGGTCCGGGACCGGGCTGGAAATTACAGCGTAGCGCCGCCAACCGTACGGTTGCACGGGCAGAGCTCGTCGGTTTGCAGACCGTCGAGCAAACGCAGAACTTCTTCCGGGTTACGGCCGACGTTCAGGTTGTTCACCGAAACGTGCTGGATCGTGTTGTCCGGGTCAACGATGAACGTGGCGCGCAGAGCAACGCCAGCACCCTTTTCACGGACGCCCAGTTGGTCGATCAGGGCACCGGTGGTGTCGCCGAATTGGTAGTGGCCCAGCTTGTTCAGGTCCGGATGCTCACGGCGCCATGCCAGCTTGACGAATTCGTTGTCGGTGGAGCCGCCCAGCAGGACGGCGTCGCGGTCTTCGAAATCCTTGGCCAGCTTGTTGAAGCCGACGATTTCGGTCGGGCACACAAACGTGAAGTCTTTCGGGTAGAAGTAGATCACCTTCCACTTGCCGGGGAACGAGCTTTCGGTGATGTCTTCAAA
Source organism: Achromobacter semiaridum (assembly GCF_053543755.1). Classification (NCBI taxonomy): domain Bacteria; kingdom Pseudomonadati; phylum Pseudomonadota; class Betaproteobacteria; order Burkholderiales; family Alcaligenaceae; genus Achromobacter; species Achromobacter semiaridum. The sequence continues at coordinate 2,611 of NZ_JBLVOL010000073.1, forward strand.
CGCCGACACGCCATTCTCTTCGTGCTGGTTGAAGCCGGGCTTGACGCCGGTGACCTTGAAGGGCTCGAGTTTGTCGCCAACAGTTTTCATGTTTACTCCCAGTAGTTGTTGGTGGAGATAAGGCAGTGCCTTAAACCATAAATTCTACGCTATGGATTATCGTTGTCTAATTGATAATTCCTAAACTTGGCTTTGGGCAACTCTATCCGCGCGGTCAGCCCACCGCCTTCGCGAGGCAGCATCCGCAGCGTGCCGCCCACGTGCTTGAGCAGGCGTTCGACAATGGCCAGACCCAGGCCCGCGCCGCTGACACCAGTACGCGCCGCCTCGCCACGCGAGAAAGGCCGCAGCAGCCGGTCGACATCTTCCGGGGCGATGCCAGGACCGCGGTCGCACACCTCGATCACGATCATGCCGCCTTCGGCTTGCAGCGTCATGACAAGGTGCGCCATGCCGTCGCTGGACCGGCCATAGCGCCGCGCGTTTTCGATCAGGTTGCTGACCACCCGCTTCAGGTCCAGCGCCGTGATCCGCGCGCGCAGCCCGGGTTCCAGCGACGCTTCCAGTTCGCCGCCCAACGACGCGGTGTGGCTGCGTTCACGTTCATAGAGTTCGGCCAGCACAGCCGATATGTCGGTGGCCAACTGCGGCAGGGTGCCGGCCGGCCGCGCGTATTCCATTAGCTGGCCGATGCTGTGATCGATCTGGCCCAGGTCTTCGTCGATGGCCTGGCGGGCGTCTTCCGACACGCCGCTAAGCTCGATTTCCAGCCGCATGCGGGCCAGCGGGGTACGCAGGTCGTGCGAGATCCCGGCCAGCATCAACTCTCGGTCGGCCTCGGCCTGCCGCAGGTCTTTGGCCATGCGGTTGAACGAGGCGTTCAGATCGCGAATTTCCAAAGGACCCTGTTCGGGCAGTGGCGCGGGCGTCTCGCCGCGCGACAACACCTGCGCGGCGCGGGCAAGCCGGGACAGGGGCCGGTTCACGAACCCCACGCTGACCGCCGCGCCGACAAGGGAAAGCAGCAACGCCGTGGCGCCCCATCCCAGCCATTCGATACCGCCCGTCAAGCCAATCTGTTCTCGCTCGAACACCAGCCAGTACAGATCTTTTTCGATCTGGAAGCTGACCCAGAAGCCGGGCACCTGGTTGACGCCCCAGGCGATCTGCGTCTCGGGGCCAAAGCGCGTGCGGATGTGCTGCGCCACACGCTGCCAGTAGTCGTCGTCGGGAAGGGCTTCGGCGAAGTCGGTGACTTCGCGCGGGTAGACCTGAATGCCCTCGTTGGTGGCCAGGTCAAGCAGCAGCTTGCTGCGTTCGCCGTTATGAGAGTAGATCAGGGCCGTGCGCGTGATATTGACGGCCGTGATCACCCGCTGCGCCATTTGATTGGCGCGCGGTCCCAGCTCCATGCTGAAAAATACTTGTAGCCACGCGCCCAGGCTGACCAGCATCAGCGCTGCGAGCAGCAGGAACGTGCGGCCGAACAAGCCGAGCCGCAAACGTGAAGTCAGGTTCCTGAAGGTTCTGCGCAAGCGGGGCACGAGGCTGCGCTCCTGCCCAGGGCGGGCGAGCCGATCAGCTACCACCGTCCGGCACAAACACGTATCCGAGACCCCAAACGGTCTGGATGAACACGGGCTTGGACGGATTGGGTTCGATCAATTTGCGCAGGCGCGAGATCTGTACGTCGAGGCTGCGATCGAAAGCTTCGTATTCGCGGCCGCGAGCCAGTTCCATGAGCTTGTCGCGGGACAGGGGAATCTTCGGATGGCGCGCGAACACCTTGAGCACCGAGAATTCGCCGGTAGTGATCGGCACTTGTTCGCCGTTGCGCGTCAGCGTACGGGTGGACAAGTTCAGCACATAGGGGCCGAAGGCGATCGACTCGTTTTCCTGGCTGGGAGCGCCCGGATGTTCTTCGGTGCCGCGACGGCGTAGGATCGCGTTGATCCGTGCCAGCAGTTCGCGGGGGTTGAAGGGTTTGGACAGGTAGTCGTCCGCGCCCATTTCAAGGCCCACGATGCGGTCGATTTCTTCCGCCTTGGCCGTGAGCATGATGATGGGCGTATTGTCGTGGCCACCGCGCAGCCGACGACAGATGGACAGACCATCTTCGCCGGGCAGCATCAGATCCAGCACGAGCAGGTCAAAATGCTCGCGTTGCCAGAGTTTGCCCATCTCTTTGGCGTCTTCGGCAACGAAAACGTTGAATCCCTGCTCGGACAAATACCGGCGCAGCAAATCGCGCAAGCGCGGATCATCGTCAACGACGAGGATTTTTCGGGTGGGGGTGGTGTTTTGCGTATTCATGGCCGGAAATGTAACAGTGACAAGAACCAGCGGCTAGTGGGCGTTCACAAGATATTACACATTGCGAACCATGGTTGAAATCCCCCTTACAACCGGGGGCAGAGCCGCGTATTTCGTACAATCTGCACCTATGGAACTAAACCTGCTGGCTTTGGAAACGTCTTCGTCCCGTTGCGGGGTGGCTTTGCTGCGAACGGTCGATGGCCGTTTGCAGGTGATTACCCGCGAGCACGAGGGGTCCCAAGAGCATGCGGAACGACTCTTGCCGATGGCCAACGAACTGCTTGCCGAGTCGGGCATTGCGCCCACGGCCCTGCACGCCGTGGCGTTTGGCCAGGGGCCGGGCGGTTTCACCGGCCTGCGTGTAGCCTGCGGCGTGGCGCAAGGCATGGGCCTCGGGCTGGGCATTCCGGTGCTGCCCGTGGTGTCTCATCAGGCGGTCGCGGCGCAGGTGGCCGGGGCCACGCCCGTGGACGCCATCGTGGTGGCGCTGGATGCGCGCATGAACGAGGTCTATCTGGCGGTTTATCGCCCGGTGGCCGCGCAGGGGGCTGAGGACGCCGGTTGGGAGGTCCTGCAAGCGCCGCTGCTGATCGCGGCCGCCGAGGTCGTGCCCTGGACGGCGCACCACCTTGCCCAATGGTCGGAAACCGCGGGCCAGGCTTTGCGCCCGCTGCTGGCGGGCGATGCGTGGGATGCCTACGCGTCCGACATGATTCCGCGGGATGGCTGGACCCGAGCCGCAAACGCGTTGCGCCCTGAAGCCGCCAGCGTGGCGCGTCTGGCGCGCCAAGGCTGGCTGCGTGGCGAGGCCCTGCCACCGGAAGCGGCCGCGCCGCTTTATGTGCGCGACAAGGTCGCATTCACCACTGCCGAGCGCATGCGCGGGGAAGGCGGCAACCCGAAGGCCGCGCCGTCGCTGGCGCCAGAGGCCACGCAATCGCAGCCCAACGACCGATCCCAGCCCACCAAGCCATCGCAATCCGGTGCACAGCCACAGCACGCTAAGCAGCCGGAGCTTGGCCGCGTACCGCAACCTTCCGACCCGCTGGCGCCCGCCGAACAACCCCAGCCCTTGACGCACGACGACCTGGACGAGGTCGCCGCGCTGGAGGCCCACGTGCAGGCGTTTCCCTGGACGCGTGGCAATTTCGTGGACGCTCTGGCGGCGGGCTACGGCGCGTGGGTACTGCGCCGCGACGGCAAAGTCGCTGCCTTTTGCATTTTGATGTTTGCACCGGACGTCGCGCATCTGCTGGTCATCGCCGTGTCCAAGCACCTGCACCGGCAGGGGTTGGGCGGCATCCTGCTGCAATGGTGCGAGGCGCAGGCGCGGGCACGGGGGCTTGAAGGCGTGCTGCTGGAAGTGCGCCCGTCCAACGTGTCGGCCGTCAACTTCTACCGGCACCACGGCTATTTGCAGATCGGCGTGCGCCGGGGGTATTACCCGGCCGAAAGAGGCACGCGCGAAGACGCGCTGGTGATGCAGAAACGCTTTGATGCCATGCTGGAGGTGGCCGCATGAGCCTGCCGACGCCCACCGCGGCGCCCCGCGTCAATCCGCTTCAACGCATCTGGCTGCGCGAAATCGGCATGGAAAGGCTGTGGCTGCGCCCGGCTCCGGCCGATGCACGCGCGCCCGTTGCGCCGCAAGCCCCTGTTTCCAAACCGGTTTTGCCGGGTTCCGGAGTGCCGCTCCGTGCCCCGGATGCGCCGATCGCGCCCGTGAACCTGTCGCGGGAGCCTGCCGCTGGGCAGATGCCGGCGGCCGCCGCGCCGCCCGCCGCAGCCCCTTCGGAGCCGGCTGCTGCACCGGCCGCTGCCCCGACCGTCGTCGCAACCGAACGCAGTTCCGGACGCCCGGGCATTCCCGCTTCCATCCTGAACCGCACCGGCCCACCGCCGCGTCCTGTACCCAAGACGGCCGAAGAAGAAACCGTCGAGGCGCCTCGCATCCCCGTGGCCGAAGCGGTGAAAAACGCCAACCTGGACGAACTGCGCGAGCAGGTGGTGGCATGCACGGCCTGTGGGCTGTGCCAGGGCCGCCGCCACGCCGTCTTTGGCCATGGGGCAACGCCTACTCGCTGGCTGGTCGTCGGCGAGGCCCCGGGCGAGCAGGAGGATCGGCAGGGCCATCCGTTTGTCGGCCGTTCCGGCCAGTTGCTGGACGCGATGCTGGCCGCCGTGGGCATGAGCCGCGACACCGACGTCTTCATCACCAACGTCATCAAATGCCGCCCGCCGGGCAACCGCAACCCGAAGCCCGAGGAAATTGCCGCTTGCAGCCCGTATCTGATGCGCCAGATCGCGTTGCTCAAGCCGGAGCGCATCCTGGTTCTGGGTCGGTTTGCCGCCCAGACGCTGCTGGGCACGGACGCCACCATCGGCAGCCTGCGCGGCCGCGTGCATACGCTTAAGACGGAAGACGGCAGCGAGATTCCGCTGATTGTCAGCTATCACCCCGCCTACCTGCTGCGCAGCCCGTCCGAAAAGGCGCGCGCCTGGCAGGATCTGAAGCTGGCGTCCCGCCAGATCTGACCGCCCGGCTTGCCGCTGGCGGCGGACGATAAAAAGCCGGGCCCGGGCCCGTCTTTTATCGCCTATCTTTTTTATCGCCCGCCCTGGATTGCCCGTTTTTCGTTGCCGATCAACGGCTTGCCGTCTTAGTGGGTATTCGAATCCAGCGCACGCCCATGGCCTTCCTGCCCGATCTGGTCGTGCAGATCCGGGTTGGCCTGCATGTTGCGCTTGCTCCAGCGCATGAACACCACCATCAGCACCGCGACCACCGAGCCAAAAATCACGATGATGATGTTGATCGGCAGTTGCAGCCACAGCAGCAGCGTGTACATCGCCACCATCAGCAGGATGTTGAGCTGTTCATTGAAATTTTGCACCGCGATGGAATGGCCCGCCGACAGCAGCACGTGGCCGCGATGTTGCAGCAGCGCGTTCATCGGCACCACGAAGAAACCGGCCAGCCCGCCCGTGATCAGCAGCAGCAGGTAGACGCTCCAGGGCGAATAGACCAGCGGCATCAGCAGCACGACCAGCCCCATGGCGGCGCCCACCGGCAGCACGGCCAGCGCGCGGCGCAGCGGGATGCGGCCGGCCAGGATGGAACCCACGACCGTACCCAGCGCCGCCACGCCCATCAGCATCGACGCCTTGTCCAGCTGATAGCCCAGGTGGCTGCGACCCCATTCGATAACGATCAGTTGCAGCGTGGCGCCCGCGCCCCAGAACAGGGTGGTGACCGCCAGCGAAATCTGGCCCAGCTTGTCTTTCCACAGCACGCAGACGTAGCCCCAGAACGTGCGGATCAGGCGCACCGGGTTTTTCTGCTGCGGCGGGTAGCGCACATGCGTGCGCGGAATCATCAGGTTGCACAGCGCCGCCAGCAGGTAGACGAAGGCGATGACCAGGATGGCGGCTTCGGCGGGCGTGTGCACCAGGCTGCCGATGAACGAATGGCTTAACAGGGCGGTCGAGACCGAGGACGAAATCAACAGGCCACCCAGCACCGTGCCCAGGATGATGGAGAAAACGGTCAGCCCTTCGATCCAGCTATTGCCCTTGACCAGCATGTGCGGCGGCAGCATTTCAGTGACGATGCCGTATTTGGCGGGGGAATAGGCTGCCGCGCCGATCCCGACCACGGCATAGGCGGCGCAAACCAGGTAGGTCTGGTATTCGGGGGCGACGCCGATGCTGGCGTACGAGAACATCAGCAGACAGCCGGCCACCTTCAGGGCGTTGGTGGAGAACATCACGCGGCCCTTGGGGAAAGAGTCCGCCAGGGCGCCGACAAAGGCCGCCAGCACCACGTAGGCCAGCGCGAACGACCATTTCATCATGGGCGCCAACCAGTCGGGGCCGTGCAGCTCCTGTATCAAGGCGATGGCTGCGATGAACAGCGCATTGTCCGCCAATGACGAGAAGGCCTGCGCGGCCATGACCAGATAGAAACCACGTTTCAAGAATGTCCCCGTTCTTTGGCCTGAGCCCGGCCAGTCCGCGTGAAAATTATGTGTCGTGCCAAAAAGTGTCAGGGAGTATAGCCGGTGCCCGAAGGCGCACCATTGAGCGTTTGCCCGTGGGTTGACCATTGCTGACGTTTAGCGACAGACTGCCTGCGGTATCATACGACCCATATGTGAGCCGGCCCTTCGTGGGCCGGTTTGCAATCTGTGCGGCAGGTCCGTTAACGCCTTTCGTCAACCCACCCCGTCGTCATCGTACTGTGCGTCTTACTCAGCTAAAACTCGCCGGCTTCAAGTCCTTCGTCGATCCCACCGTGATTCCCGTGCCCAGTCAACTGGTTGGCGTGGTGGGTCCGAACGGCTGCGGGAAATCGAACATCATCGATGCGGTGCGCTGGGTACTGGGCGAGGCCAAGGCCTCGGAACTGCGCGGCGAGTCCATGCAGGACGTCATTTTCAACGGCTCGGGCAACCGCAAGCCGGCGGCCCGTGCGTCGGTGGAAATGGTGTTCGACAACAGCGAAGGGCGGGCCGCCGGCCAATGGAGCACCTACGCCGAAATCGCCGTGCGCCGGGTCCTGACCCGGGACGGCACCAGCAGCTATTTCGTCAATAACCAGCAGGTGCGGCGCCGCGACATCCACGACATCTTCCTGGGCACCGGCCTGGGCGCGCGTGGCTACGCCATCATCGGGCAGGGCATGATCAACCGCCTGATCGAGGCGCGCCCTGAAGAACTGCGGGTATTCCTGGAAGAAGCGGCCGGCGTGTCGCGCTACAAGGAACGCCGCCGCGAGACCGAAAACCGCCTGTCCGACACGCGCGAAAACCTGACTCGCGTGGAAGACATCCTGCGCGAACTGAACAGCCAGCTTGAAAAGCTGGAAGCCCAGGCCGAAGTCGCCACGCGATACCGCGAGCTTCAGGCCGACGGCGAAAAGAAACAGCATTCCCTGTGGTTCCTGAAGGAAACGGGGGCCCGCGAAGAGCGCGCCAAGAAAGCCCAGGAAATGGCCCAGGCGCAAAACGAGCTGGAAGCCGCCATCGCCGGCCTGCGGGCGGGCGAAGCCGCGCTGGAATCGCGCCGTCAGGCCCACTACGCGGCCAGCGACGCGGTGCACACCGCCCAAGGTGCGCTGTACGAGGCCAATGCCCAGGTCAGCCGTCTGGAAGCCGAGATTCGCCACGTGGTGGATTCGCGCAACCGCCTGCAATCGCGCCGCGACCAGTTGCAGCAGCAGATCGCGGAATGGACCAGCCAGCGCGAGCATTGCACTGAACAAATCGCCCAGGCCGAAGACGACCTGGCCACCGCTGCCGCCCGCACCGAAGAGGCGCGCGCCGCCGCCGAAGATGCCCAGGCGGGGTTGCCCGCCGTCGAGCAGCGCGTGCGCGAAGCCGCCTCGGGCCGCGACGAAATGCGCGCCGCCCTGGCTCGCGTCGAACAGAACCTGGCGTTGGTCGCCCAGACCCAGCGCGACGCCGACCGCCAGATGCAGGTGCTGGAGCAGCGCCGCGAACGCCTGCAACAAGAGCTACGCGAGCTGCACGCGCCCGACCCCGTCCGCCTGGAGCAACTGGCCGGCGACCGTGTAGCCGGCGAAGACCAGCTGCAAGAAGCGCAGGAAGAACTGGCCACGCTGGAAGGCCGCGTGCCGGAAGCGGACGCCGAGCGCAGCCGCGCCCAGGCCGCCGCCCAGACCGACGCCCAGAACCTGGCCCGCCTGGAAGCCCGCCTGTCCGCGCTGGTGAAATTGCAGGAAGACGTGCAAAAACAGGGCGCGCTGGAACCCTGGCTGGCCAAGCACGAATTGGCCGGGCTGTCGCGCCTGTGGCAAAAGCTGCACGTGGAGCCGGGCTGGGAAACCGCCCTGGAATCCGCCCTGCGCGAGCGCATGGCGTCCATGGAAGTGCGCAACCTGGATTGGGCGCGCGCCTTTGCCGAAGACGCGCCGCCCGCCCGGCTGGCTTTCTATCAATTGCCCGTGGCGGCGCCCGCGCCGGCCGCCCCGGCCGGCCGGACGCCGCTGGCCAGCTTGCTGCGCATCACCGATCCGGACCTGCGCACGCTGCTGAACGACTGGCTGGCCGGCATCTACACCGCGACCGACGTGACGCAGGCCCTGGCCATGCGCGCGACCTTGCCTGCCGGCAGCGCCTGCGTGGTCAAGGCCGGCCACCTGATCGACGCGCATAGCGTCCGCTTTTACGCGCCGGATTCCGAACAGGCCGGCCTGTTGGCCCGCCAGCAGGAAATTGAAAACCTGCAACGCGAGATCAAGGCCCAGCAGCTGATCGCCGACCAGGCGCGCGCCGCCGTCGCCCGCGCCGAAGCGGCCTGGCAGCAGGTCTCGCAGGCCATCGCCCCGGCGCGTACGCGCGTAGCCGAGGTCACGCGCCGCGTGCACGACATCCAGCTTGAACATTCCCGGCTGCAACAGCAGGCCGAACAATCCGGCGAACGCGCCTCGCGCCTGCGCCAGGATCTGGAAGAAATCAAGGTTCAGGAAGAAGACCTGCGCGCCACCCGCGAAGAAGCCGAAGCCCGCTTCGAGACGCTGGACGAAGAGCTGGCCGAGCACCAATCCCGCTTTGCCGACGCTGAAATGGATGGCGAAACGCTGGCCGCCCAGGCCGAAGCCGCCCGCACGCGCCTGCGCGAGCTTGAGCGCGCCGCGCAAGAAGCCGAGTTTGCCGAACGCGGCATCCAGGTCCGCATTACCGACCTGCAACGCAACCAGCAGTTGGCCGCCGACCAAAGCCAGCGCGGCACGGTCGAACTGGAACAACTGATGGGCGATCTGGCCGAGCTGGATGCGTCCGCCTCGCAGGCCGGGTTGCAGGATGCGCTGGAAGCGCGCGCGGAGCGCAAAGAAGCGCTGTCGCGCGCTCGCCAGGAAATGGAAAACCTGGCGGCTCTGCTGCGCGGCGCCGATGAGGATCGCCAGCAGCAGGAGCAGACGCTGGAACCGCGCCGTGCCCGCATCATGGAATTGCAGCTGCAAGAGCAGGCCGCACGCTTGGCCGAAGAGCAGTTCACCGAACAGCTGAACGCCCGCGAAGTCGACCGCGAGGCGCTGGCCCAGGACCTGGCCAACCGCCCCGAGGAATGGCGCCGCGCCAGCTGGCTGCAACAGGAAGTGGGCCGGATCTCGCGCCAGATCGAATCGCTGGGGTCGGTCAACCTGGCGGCGCTGGACGAATTGAACACGTCGCGAGAACGCAAGGGTTTCCTGGATTCCCAGCACCAGGACTTGATGACCGCCATCGAAACCCTGGAAGACGCGATCCGCAAGATCGACCGCGAAACACGCGAGCTGCTGCAAGAAACCTTCAACATCGTGAACGGCCACTTTGGCGAGCTGTTCCCCAAGCTGTTCGGTGGGGGCGAGGCCAAGCTCAGCATGACGGGCGAGGAAATTCTCGACGCGGGCGTGCAGGTCATGGCGCAGCCGCCCGGCAAGCGCAACAGCACGATTCACCTCTTGTCCGGCGGCGAAAAAGCGCTGACCGCGACCGCGCTGGTGTTCGCGCTGTTCAAGCTGAACCCCGCGCCGTTCTGCCTGCTGGACGAGGTGGACGCGCCGCTGGACGACGCCAACACCGAACGCTACGCAAACCTGGTCGCCAACATGAGCGAGCAAACCCAATTCCTATTTATTTCGCACAACAAGATCGCCATGCAGATGGCCAAGCAGCTGATCGGCGTAACCATGCAAGAGCAAGGGGTTTCGCGTATCGTTGCGGTAGACATAGATTCGGCCGTGCAAATGATGGCCTCCGAAGCGGCATAAACCCCATATTTAGAAAGGCGCCGCCCTCCTGGCGCGGGATGTACACATGAGTGATTTGCAGATCGGGCTGATAGCCCTGGGCGTCTTGCTGATACTGCTGGTGTTGGGATTCAACTGGTGGCAGGACCGGCGCGTCCGGCGCAAGATGCAAAGCCATTTCCCCACGTCTGAACAGGATCCGTTGCTGGGCGCCGGCGCTGCCGGCGCAGCCGCTTCGGCTACTGCCGCGGGCGCGAGCCGTCGCGAACCCGGCATGGGCGGCGATGCGCCGCGCGCGCATCCCGGCCAGCCCGCGCCGGTGGATCCGGGCAGCGATGCCGACGACACGGAAGAACCCGATCCCGCCTGCGAAGTGGTCATTGAAATCAATTTCGCCGAACCCGTGCGTGGCGCCGACCTGCTGCCTTACATGCAAAGCCTGCGCCACGTAGGCCGCAAGCCGATGCGCGTGTTCGCCGAGACCGACCAGCGCCGCCATCGTGCCCGCGTGCATGCCGGCGAATCGTATGCGTCGATGCAACTGGCGGTGTTGCTGGCCAATCGCAGCGGCCCCCTGACTGCCATTGAATGGTCGCAAGCCTGGGCGCGCGCCCAGGACATGGCCGAACGTTTCGACGCCACCATAGAAGGCCCCGACCAGCAAGCCGTGCTGGAGCAGGGCGCCCGGCTGGACGACACCTGCGCCGCGCTGGACACCCAGGTCGGCCTGACGCTGCTGCTGGGCGCGGCCCAGCCTGCCGCTGAAGTGCTGTCCGTGGCCCGCGACACGGGCTTCGTGGCGGACGGCAACCGGCTGGCGTGGCCCGCGGAAAATGGCGTGACGCGCTTCACGCTGTCGCGCGCCGATGGCGCCGCCTTCGATGCCGGCATGGGTGGCGTCGAACGCCTGTACCTGCTGCTGGACGTGCCTTGTGCACCGGCCGATACGCGCGCCTTTGGCCGCATGGTCGACGTAGGCCGCGACCTGGCCGCCCGCCTGCGCGCCGAACTGGTCGACGACCAGGGCAAGCCACTGGCGGATGGTTCCGAAACGGTTATCGACGAACGCCTCCAAGTGCTGTTCGAACAGCTTGAACAAGCGGGCCTGCCCGCCGGAAGCGAGCGTGCTCAACGGGTGTTTGCATAAATGAGCCGCGCGTCTGGTGAAGTCAACCCGGCGGAAACCGCGGCGCGCCTGCGCGCCGAGCTGGAACAGCACAACGTCCGCTATTACGTCTACGACGAGCCCTCCGTCTCGGATGCCGAGTACGACGGGCTGATGCGGCAGCTTGAAGCCCTTGAGGCCGAGCATCCCGAACTGATCACCCCGGAATCGGCCCC
>NZ_JBLVOL010000073.1:14069-25390 GCF_053543755.1 Achromobacter semiaridum
CCCCCGCGGCGCCTGTTTCCGCCTTTGGCAGCGTGCGCCATGCCGTGCCGATGCTGTCGCTGAACAATGCGTTTGCCGAAGAGGAAGTGGTGGCGTTCGACCGCCGTGTCACCGACACGTTGCGGGGGGCAGGCCTATTGGGACCGGCCCAGCAAGCCGATTATTTCTGTGAGCTCAAGTTGGACGGGCTGGCGATCAGCCTGCGTTACGAAGACGGCCGTCTTGTGCAGGCCGCCACGCGCGGTGACGGCCAGACGGGCGAAGACGTCACCTCCAACATCCGCACCATCAAGGCCATTCCGCTGCAACTGAAAGGGTCCGCGCCGAAGGTGTTGGAAGTGCGCGGCGAGGTGCTGATGAATCGCGCCGACTTCGAAAAATTGAACGCGTCGCAGGCCAAGCGTGACGAAAAGATCTTCGTCAACCCGCGCAATGCCGCGGCCGGCAGCCTGCGTCAGCTGGACCCGCGCATCACCGCCAAACGGCCGCTGCGCTTCTTTGCGTATGGCTGGGGCGAAGTGCAGGGCCTGCCCGGCAAGCAAAGCGGCTTGTTCGACGAGGCCACGGCCGGCGCCGGCCAGGCGTCGCAACTGCCGGAAGCGTCGCATGGCGCCATGCTGGCGTGGCTGCACGAGCTGGGCCTGCCGGTCAACTTGAAGCACAACCATCGCGCGACGGGCGCCGAAGGCTTGATGGCCTTTTATGCCAAGGTGGGCGAGCTGCGTGCCAGCCTGCCTTACGACATCGACGGCGTGGTCTACAAAGTAGATTCGCTGCCCGCGCAGAAAGTGCTGGGCTTCGTGGCACGCGCGCCGCGTTTCGCGCTGGCCCACAAATTTGCCGCTGAAGAAGCCACCACGACGCTGCTGGATATAGAAGTGCAGGTGGGCCGCACGGGCGCAATCACGCCCGTGGCACGCCTGAAGCCCGTGTTCGTGGGCGGCGTGACCGTCACCAACGCGACGCTGCACAACGAAGACGAAATCCGCCGCAAGGATGTGCGCAAGGGTGACACCGTCATCGTGCGCCGCGCGGGCGACGTGATTCCCGAAGTGCTGGGCCCCGTGCTTGAAAAGCGGCCCGACGACGCTCAGGAGTTCGTCATGCCCACGGCCTGCCCGGTCTGTGGGTCGGCCATTGAGCGGCTGGAAGACGAGACTATTGCGCGCTGTACGGGCGGCCTGTTCTGCGCTGCGCAGCGCAAGCAGACGTTGTGGCATGCGGCCAGCCGCAAGGCGCTGGACATCGAAGGGCTGGGCGAAAAGCTGGTGGACCAGCTGGTGGACAGCGGCCGGGTCAAGACCTTGGCTGACCTGTACAGCCTGCGTCCGCTGGAACTGGTGGGCCTGGATCGCATGGGCCAGAAGTCGGCCGACAACCTGGTCGCGGCTATCGACAAGGCGCGCGCCCCGGGCTTGAACCGCCTGTTGTTCGCGCTGGGCATTCGTCACGTCGGTGAAACCACCGCCCGCGACGTCGCACGGCATTTCGGCAGCATCGACGCCATCATGGATGCCGATGAAGACGCCTTGTCGTCAGTGCCCGACGTGGGCCCGGTCGTGGCGGCATCCATCCGCCGCTTCTTTGCCGAACAGCACAACCGCGACGTCATCGAGCAGTTGAAGGCGCAGGGCGTGAACCCCGTGGCCGACGCCGCGCCGCAAGGCACGACGCTGGCGGGCAAGACGTTCGTGCTGACCGGCACGCTGCCCAACTGGACCCGCGAGGAAGCGTCGATGCACATCCAGGCAGCAGGGGGCAAGGTCAGTGGATCGGTCTCCAAGAAAACCGCCTATCTGGTGGCGGGCGAAGAGGCCGGCAGCAAGCTGACCAAAGCGCAGGAACTGGGCGTGACCGTGTTGGACGAGGATGCGTTGAAAGCGCTGTTAGGAATGTCCTAGTCCCAAAAAAACTGCCCGCGATAGCGGGCAGTTTCGATTTTGGCGCAGGGCAGGCTTACTGGATCTTGGCCTTGTCGCGCAGTTGCTTCTGGTAGTCGGCCAGGGTTTGCTGGCGCAGCATTTCTTCCAGTTGCGGACGCACTTGATCCAGCGGCGGGAATTCCACCGGGCGGGTGTCCTCGACCTTGATGATGTGCCAGCCAAATTGGGTTTGGACCGGCTTGTCGACCAGTTCGCCCTTCTTGAGCTGAGTCACGGCTTGCGCGAACGGCTGCACGTAGTTGGTCGGGGGAGCCCAACCCAGATCGCCACCCTTTTCGGCGCTGCCGGGGTCCTTGGAGTTTTTCTTGGCCAGGTCGTCGAACTTGTTCTTGTTGCCCTTGATCTGGGCCAGCAGGTCATTGGCCGTCTTCTCGTCTTCGACGAGGATATGACGGACCTTGTATTCCATCTTGCCGGCTTGTTCCTTCTTGATCTTCTCGTATTCGGCGGTGACCTTGGCGTCCGAAACCGGGTTCTTGGCCAGGTAGTCAGCCATCAGGGCGCGCACCAAAATGCCTTGGCGGGCCAGTTCGATTTCGGTTTGAACGTCGGCTTGCTTGGCGATGCCGCTGGATTCGGCGGCTTGCACGAAGATCTGGCGGTTAATCATTTCTTGCTTGACCTGTTCGCGCAATTGCGGCGAATCGGTCGCGCCCTGGCTGACCAGCAGCTTGACGAATTGATCCAAATTCTTTTGCGGAATGGCCTTACCGTTGACGGTGGCCACGTTTTGCGCGAAAGCGGGCACGGCGATGACGCAGGCCGCAGCCAGCATGACGATGCGTTTCATGAATATCCTTTTACTTTCTATTTGGGAGCCTGGGCATCTAGCGCAAGCGCATGAATCGGATAGGGGATCAAATCTTGCAAATGATGATACACCAGCCTATGTCGCGCCACGGCGGAGAGCCCCGCGAAGCAAGGCGCTACGATGTGGACGCGATAGTGGCCGGCGCCGTTTTTACTGCCTTCGTGGCCGGCATGCAAATGGGAGTCGTCCAGGATGTCCAGCGTTACAGGTTCCAGGGCGGCCAGGCGCTCTCGGATCAGGGTGATGCGATCGGTGTTGTCGGACATGGCGGCTACATGAAAGTTCCGACGCGCCCACCGCAGTGGACGCGCCTATGATTGGACCGTGTGGTCGGGCGGCTGGCGCGTCAGGGCTTGCCCGGCGGCGTGCCGGAACCGGCGGTTTCGTCGGTCTGGATGTGTTTGCCCAGCCACACTGACTGGCCGATCACAAAGACGACCATCAGGCCCATCAGGCCGAATGCCTTGAAGCTGACCCATTGCGATTCGGTGAAATGACCCGAGAACGCCACATACAGGTTCAGCGCACCGGCGACCAGGAAGAAGGCTGCCCAGACCAGGTTCAGCTTGTCCCAGGCGGCGTCCGGCAGTTGGATCTGCTTTTCCATCAGGCGGCGGATCAGGTTGCGGCCGAACACCCAGCGGGAAATCAGCAGCGCGCCGCCAAACAGCCAATACAGCACGGTGGGTTTCCACTTGATGAAGACATCGCTGTGCAGCCAGATGGTGGCGCCGCCAAAAACCAGAATGACCGTCAGATTGATCCAGTGCATGGCCTCGGTGGCGCGGCCGGTAAGCTTGAGCCACACAATCTGCAACACGGCCGCCGCCATGGCAACGCCCGTGGCGATGAAGATGTCCGTGTACCGATAGGCAATGAAGAACAGGAACAGCGGGAACAGGTCGAACAGAAACTTCTTCATTCAGTCTTCTATGGGTTCAAACGTCATCGACAGGGAATTGATGCAATAGCGCAGCCCGGTGGGCGGAGGGCCGTCGGGGAAGACGTGGCCCAGATGCGAGTCGCATACATTGCACAGCACTTCGGTGCGAACCATGCCGTGGCTGACGTCGCGCTCTTCGCGCACCAGTTCAGGGTCCAGCGGCTGGAAATAGCTGGGCCAGCCACAGCCGGCGTCGAATTTGGTGTCGGATGCGAACAGGGCCGTGCCGCAACCCACGCAGCGGTAGATGCCCGGCGTGGTCGTATTCCAGTAACGCCCGGTGAATGCGCGTTCGGTACCCTTTTCACGGGTGACCACGTATTCTTCGGGGGAAAGTTGTGCGCGCCATTCGGCGTCGGATTTGCGTACTTTTTCCATATCAGCTCTTGGAGTCCCGATGCCCGAAATGGTTCGGGCATAATCCCGCCCCATGTTAATCGAGTTTGACCAGGCGGTAGTGGCCACGCCCCAGGCAGAAGTGTTGCGTGGGGTGAGCGCGACGCTGGCCGAGCGCCGCATCGGCATCGTCGGACCCAACGGCGCCGGCAAGAGCACGCTTGCGCGCCTGCTGAACGGGCTGGTGCTGCCGTCCTCGGGCAGTGTCCGGGTGGATGGGCTGGATACCCGGCACGATTTGAAGGCGGTGCGCCGCCGCGTGGGCTTTGTATTCCAGAACCCGGAAAATCAGATCGTCTTTCCCATCGTGCGCGAAGACCTGGCGTTCGGCCTGAAGCGGCTGGAACCTGACAAGGCGCTGCGCGAATCGCGCATCGATAGCCAACTGAAGGCGCTGGGGGTCGGGCATCTGGCCGACCGCAGCAGCCACACGCTGTCGGGCGGCGAACGGCAGCTGGTGGCGTTGGCGGCCGTGCTGGTCATGGCGCCGGCGCTGGTCGTCTTTGACGAACCGACCACGCAGCTGGACCTGCGCAACCGCAACCGGGTCCGCGACGCGATCGCCGCGCTGCCCCACGATGCCGTGGTCGTCAGCCACGACCTGGACCTGCTGGAAGATTTTGACCGGGTGCTGGTCGTGCGCGACGGCGTCATCGCCGCCGATGACGCGCCCGCGGCGGCCTTGCGCTGGTACCGGGAGCACTGCGCATGATGGAACCTCTTTACGTCGCCGGCCGCAGTCCGCTGCACCGGCTGCCTGCCTGGGTAAAGCTGGTGGCGCTGGTGGCCGCCGGGGCGGGGCTGTTCATGCTGCGCGACCCGCGTGGGCTGGGCGCGGCGTTTACCGTTTCGGCAATTCTGGTCTGGTCCACGGGCGTGTCGGCCGCCGCCGTCTGGCGCCAGGTGCGCGGGCTGCTGTGGGTGCTGCTGGCCGTGGCGCTTTTCACGGGCGTATTCCAGGGGCCGATCGACGCCCTGGCCGTCGTGCTGCGAGTGGGCGCGATGGTGGGGCTGGCGCTGGCCGTCACGCTGGCCACGCGCACGTCGGACCTGATCGCCGTCTGCGAACGGGCCTTGATGCCGTTCGAGCGGATCGGGCTGGTCGATGCCGGCAAGGTGGCGTTGGCGCTGGCCCTGGCCTTGCGGTTCGTGCCTGAGATCTGGCGCAATTTTCAGGAAATCCGCGAGGCCCAGGCGGCGCGCGGCTTGGGCGCCCATCCGGTTGCCCTGATCGTGCCCTTGATCGTGCTGACATTAAAGCGCGCCCAGGAAGTGGCCGAAGCCATCGACGCGCGCAGCCCCTGAGCCGCGCGCTGCCACCCCACCCAATAGGTAATGCCATGAAATCCCATAACACCGTGCTGATTGCGCTGTTCGCCGCGCTGGTCGTCGTCCTGAGCCTGATCCCGCCGATACCGCTGCCCGGCATTCCGGTGCCGATCACCTTGCAGACGCTCGGCGTCATGCTGGCCGGCGCCATGCTGGGGCCGGTGCGCGGCGCGCTGGCCTGCCTGCTTTATCTGCTGCTCGCGGCGATCGGCCTGCCGGTGCTGCCGGGCGGCCGGGGCGGGTTGGGCGCATTCATGGGCCCCACGGGCGGCTTTCTGGTCGGCATGGTGGTGGGCGCATTTGTCGTCGGCTGGCTGACCCGCACGCTGGTGGGCCGGGCCAACCGCGGTTGGGCAAAGGTGGGCGCGTATGTCGTGGCCTGCGGGGTCGGCGGCATTGTGGTGGTCTATGCCTTTGGCGTGCCGTGGCTGGCCTCGGTGACCAAGATGGGCCTGCCCAAGGCGGCGGCGGCTGTAGCGGTGTTCCTGCCCGGCGATCTGATCAAAGCCGTGATCGCCGCCTGGGTGGCATCGCGCGTGGAACGGGTGTGGCCGATGTTGGGCCGCTGACCTTGGGCCGCTGACAGATTTGTCAGTGCAAGGTGACAGTAAGGTAACCGGCCGGCAAGGCGCTTTGGGGCATGCTGCCCATTACAAGGGAATCCCCCAACTGACGCGCTGAAAGTTTTTCTAGTACAAGTTCGCCATCAAGTTCGCCATTAACGAATGCGTTTGCTGAAACAAGGTTTCCATAGCACATCAGGGATTTACCGTAGTTGCGTGACGTCATCTGATACTGTTTTAACCCTATAATATTTTTTTCTGTATAACTTTAACTAGGCTCGCTTCGCCTCGATCGAGGCGCATAAGAGCCACCACAGGAGACAAAAAATATGCGCAAGCACTTCGGCTTGTCCGCGGCGGCTGCCGCTTTCGCCCTGGCCGTGCCGCTTCTGGCAAGCGCGCAGGTCAAGGTCGGCGTCACGGTGTCCAGCACCGGCCCCGCTGCGTCGCTGGGTATCCCCGAACGCAATACCGTGGCGTTGCTGCCCAAGGAAGTGGCTGGCCAGAAGATCGAATGGATCGTGCTGGATGACGCCACCGACACCACGCAAGCCGTCAAGAACTCGCGCAAGCTGGCCACCGACGACAAGGTCGACGTGCTGATCGGCACGTCGGTCACGCCGGGCTCGCTGGCCATGGTCGACGTGGCCGCCGAAGCCAAGGTGCCGATGATCAGCGTGGCCGCCAGCGCCAAGATCGTTGAACCCGTGGACGACAAGCGCCGCTGGGTGTTCAAGACCCCGCAAAACGACGCGCTGATGGCCGGTGCCCTGGCCGACGCCATGGCCAAGTCCAAGGTCAAGACGCTGGGCTTCATCGGCTTTGCCGACGCCTACGGCGACGGCTGGCTGGACGTGATGCAAAAGGCCGCCAAGGCCAAGGGCATTGAAATCGTCGCCATCGAAAAATACAGCCGTACCGACACCAGCGTGACCGGTCAGGTGCTCAAGCTGGTTGGCGCCAAGCCGGACGCCATCCTGATCGCCGGCGCCGGCACCCCGTCGGCGCTGCCGCAAAAGGAACTGAAGGCCCGCAACTACGGCGGCACCATCTACCAAACCCACGGCGCCGCCAACAACGACGTGCTGCGCGTTTGCGGCAAGGACTGCGACGGCATGTTCCTGCCGGCCGGCCCGCTGCTGGTGGCCGCCCAACTGCCCGATTCCAACCCGGTCAAGAAGTCGGCCCTGGCTTATGTTGAAACCTACGAAAAGGCTAACGGCGCCAACTCCACCAACACGTTCGGTGGCCACATGTGGGACGCCGGCCAATTGGTCGTGGCCGCGGTGCCCGTCGCGCTGAAGACGGGCGCCAAGCCCGGCACGCCGGAATTCCGCGCCGCCATGCGCGATGCGCTGGAAAACGTGAAGGACCTGGCCGCGTCGCAAGGCGTGTTCAACATGTCGCCTACCGACCACGCCGGCTTTGACGAGCGTTCGCGCGTCATCGTCAAGGTTGAAGGCGGCAAGTGGGTCTATCAGCCCGGCCTGTAATTCCCTTCGGATTGCCCGATCCACGGATGTGCCTTGCAAGGCCGCGCCACCTGACGGTGCGTGTCTTGCGGCACCCGAGCAATGCTTCGCACCGGCCTTTCCGGCCGGTGTGTCGTATCAGTGTCCCGGGCGGGGCCGGAACACCAAGAATCAATAAGGTTGTTAGATGGATTCCTCAATTGCGCTGATCCTGCTGCAAGACGGTATCGTCAACGGCGCCATCTATGCCCTGCTGGGCATGGCGCTGGTGCTGGTATTTGCCGTTACGCGCGTCATTTTCATTCCCCAGGGTGAGTTCGTGGCGTTTGGCGCCTTGACCCTGGCCATGCTGGTCGACGGAAAGATGCCGGGCACCGCCTACCTGCTGCCGCTGCTGGGCGCCCTGTGCCTGGCGATGGAACTGGTGCGCGGCTTGCGGACCCGCAGTTTCGCTGGCCTGCCCAAAACGCTGGTCACCTGCGTCGTCCTGCCGCTGGCGCTGTTCTGGGTGACCCAAAGCTACATCGGCCCCGACAACTCGCTGTGGCTGAACATGCTGCTGACGTTGTTGCTGGTGATCCCGATGGGCCCCATGGTTTATCGCATCGTCTATCAACCCCTGGCTGAAGCCACCGTGCTGGTGCTGCTGATTGTCTCGGTTGCCGTCCACTTCGCGCTGACCGGCCTGGCGCTGGTGTTCTTCGGCGCCGAAGGCTGGCGCACCCCGGCGTTCGTCAGTGGGCAAGTTGACCTGGGCTTCATGACCTGGTCCGCGCAAAGCCTGTTCGTGGTTGCCACCTGCGCGTTGCTGATCACCGCCCTGTGGTTGTTCTTCGGCAAGACCTTGTACGGCCGTGCGCTGCGCGCCACCGCCGTCAACCGCCGCGGCGCGCGCCTGGTCGGCATCAGCACCACCATGTCAGGCAGCCTGACGTTCACGCTGGCAACCGCCATCGGCGCCATGTCCGGCATGCTGATCGCGCCTATTACCACCGTTTATTACGACACCGGCTTCCTGATCGGCCTGAAGGGCTTTGTGGGCGCCATCATCGGCGGCCTGGCCAGCTACCCCGTAGCCGCCGCCGGATCGCTGCTGGTCGGCGTGCTGGAATCTTTTTCGTCCTTCTGGGCCAGCGCCTATAAAGAAGTGATCGTCTTTACCTTGATTATCCCGGTTCTGGTCTGGCGTTCGTTCAGCACCCATCACGTGGACGAAGAGGAATAAACGCCATGAACCGCATTCTGCTTGCCGTCTTCATCGTCGTCCTGGCGGGCCTGCCCTTGGTGCCTGTCACGCCCGAATTCTGGGTGACGCAACTTAACTACATTGGCCTGGCCAGCCTGGTCGTGCTGGGCCTGGTGCTGCTGACCGGCGTGGGCGGGCTGACTTCGTTCGGCCAGGCCGCGTTCGTGGGCCTGGGCGCTTACACCACCGCCTTCCTGACGACGCAATACGACGTGTCGCCGTGGCTGGCCTTGCCCGCCGGACTGGTGCTGACCGCCGTGGTGGCCTACCTGCTGGGCGCGATCACGTTGCGCCTGTCGGGCCATTACCTGCCGCTGGGCACCATCGCCTGGGGCCTGTCGCTGTACTTCCTGTTCGGCAATATCGACTGGCTGGGCAAGCATGACGGCATTGCCGGCATCGAACCCATCAGCATCTTCGGTGTGTCGCTGGCCAGCGGCCGCAACATCTATTACCTGATCTGGGTATTCGTGCTGCTGGCGCTGTGGGCTACCCGCAACTTGCTTAATTCGCGGCCGGGCCGCGCCATCCGCGCGCTGAAAAGCGGCGCCGGCATGGCCGAATCCATGGGCGTGAACACCGCGGCCTACAAAGTCGTGATCTTTGTCTGGGCAGCCTTGCTGGCCTGCGTTTCGGGTTGGCTGTACGCGCACATGCAGCGCGCCGTCAGCCCCAGCCCGTTCGGCGTGAACTACGGCATTGAATACCTGTTCATGGCGGTGGTGGGCGGTGCGGGTTACGTGTGGGGCGCCTTGCTGGGCTCGGGCGTCATTCTGGTGCTGAAAGACCAATTGCAGAATTGGTTGCCCAAGCTGCTGGACACCAACGCCAACTTTGAAATGATCGTCTTTGGCGTGCTGCTGATCCTGATGCTGCAATACGCCCGCAACGGTCTCTGGCCCATCCTGGCCACCTGGTGGAGCCGCATCACCGGCGCGGATGGTTCGCGCCGCAATCTGGCGCCGCCCGCGGCGGCGCCCGCGCTGCCGACGCGCATGCGTCCCGAAGCCGGGCAGGTGGTGTTGGAAGTGGATGCCATCCGCAAGGAATTTGGCGGCCTGGTCGCGGTCAACGACATTACGTTCAAGGTCCGTTCCGGTGAAATCATGGGTCTTATCGGCCCCAACGGCGCCGGCAAGAGCACCACGTTCAACCTGATCAGCGGCGTGCTGCCCGTGACCCGTGGCAAGGTCACGTTCATGGGCCAGCGCATCGACAATCGTTCCGCGCGCGAGATCGCCAAGCTGGGTGTGGGGCGCACGTTCCAACACGTGCAGTTGCTGCCGGGCATGACAGTGCTGGAAAACGTGGCCTTGGGCGCGCACTTGCGTTCGGACGTGGGCGTGCTGGCCGGCGCCTTGCATTCGGACCGTGCCCGCGAAGCGCAGCTGCTGCACGAAGCCGCCGAACAGATCAAGCGCGTGGGCCTGGGCGAATACCTGTACGAACAGGCGGGCAACCTGGCGCTGGGCCAGCAACGCATTCTGGAAATTGCGCGGGCGCTGGCGTCCGACCCGGTCTTGCTGCTGCTGGACGAACCCGCCGCCGGCCTGCGCTACAAGGAAAAACAAGACCTGGCGCGCGTGCTGGAGCAACTGCGCTCGGAAGGCATGAGCATTTTGCTGGTCGAACACGATATGGATTTTGTGATGCGCCTGACCAACCATCTGGTGGTAATGGATTTCGGTACCAAGCTGGCTGAAGGCGTGCCGGCCGACGTGCAAAAGAACCCGGCGGTGCTGGAAGCCTATCTGGGCGGTATCGATGACGACCTGCCCGAAGCGGACCAGGCCAAGCCGGTCTCGGCAGGAGGTGTGCAATGAGCGCGACGCAATCGCCCGTGCTGGAAGTCAGCAATCTGTCGGCGCGTTATGGCAAGGTCGGCGCATTGGTTGGCGCGTCGCTGACCGTGCCCGCCGGCAGCATCGTGACCGTGATCGGCGCCAACGGCGCGGGCAAGTCCACCATGCTGAACGCGATGATGGGGTCGCTGCCGCACACTGGTCATGCCGCCGGCACCGTGCACTACGCGGGCGCCGATGTGTCCGGTTGGCAAGTCGAAAAGCGCGTGGCTGCCGGCATGTCGCTGGTGCCCGAGCGCCGCGAACTGTTCGGCACCATGTCCGTTGAAGACAACCTGCTGCTGGGCGGCTTTCGCCGTTACCGCGCCCGCGAGGCCGGCTGGCGCGACACGCTTAATGAAGTGTTCGACCTGTTTCCGCGCCTGCGCGAGCGGCGCGGCCAGCAGGCCGGCACCTTGTCGGGCGGTGAACGCCAGATGCTGGCCGTGGGCCGCGCGCTGATGGCCAAACCCAACCTGCTGATGCTGGACGAGCCCAGCCTGGGCCTGGCGCCGCGTATCGTGCGCGAGATCTTCCACATCATCGCGCGCTTGCGGGAAACGGGCGTGGCGATTCTGCTGGTCGAACAAAACGCCCGCGCGGCGTTGCAAGTGGCCGACTACGGCTACGTGCTGGAAACGGGCGAGGTCATTCTGCACGGCCCGGCACGCGAATTGGCGGGCGACCCGAAGGTCATTGAAAGCTATCTGGGCCTGGGCAAGGGCGCCGAGAAAGAATAGGCCCGGCCGCCTTTGCTGACATGAAACCGGGGGGCGG
>NZ_JBLVOL010000073.1:25455-36266 GCF_053543755.1 Achromobacter semiaridum
GGCCGGCGCCCGGTTTTTTTTGCGCACAGGCTTGTTCCGCACCGCGCCGTCAGGCCGCCGGTTTCCAATGCAGGATCAACGCCTGCCCCATGGCGGGGTCGGACGTGGACGGGGCACCCGTTTCAATGCGGCCCGCCAATCGGCGCGTGAAAGACGGGTCATCTTCGTCGTGCACCGTGATGTCGTACCAGCCGCCGCTTGCCCCCATGTCCCAGGACAGGCTTGCTGATTCGCCCGCGGCCAACGTGGCCGAGGTCTTACCCGGAAAGTCATAGGCATTGGCCTCGATGCGGAATGCCCGTGGCGTGGCGCCCGGGTTGCGTACCGACACCTGCAACGATGCACCGACGCCCGCGTAGGCAGCCGTGACGTCCAACGCTGGCGGCGCATCCGGCGCGGCGCGGCCCGTACAGTGGCGATGAAAACCGTTAGGCCCCAGCACCCACAAGTCGTAGCGGCGGTCGCCTTGCGCTGCCGGCCATTGCCCTTGCAGGCGCGTGCCCGCTTCCAGCGTGTACCGACGCGGCCCATCGGCCAGGCGCAAGCGGTCGTAGACGTGCAGAACCGCGCCGGCCGCCCCGGCATTGTCGAACTGCAAGAAGATCTGATCACCGTCGATGCGCGCATGCGTATGCAGCGCGTAGGGAAGCGCGCGTGACGGCCGCGTGCCGCCAGGCTGGCGCGCCAGCGCGGGCTGCGCGGGCGCCGGCGGAATTATCGTGCCGGCAAGCGCGGACGCTTTTCCCGCGCGTTCGGCGGTAGGGGGCAAGGCGCGCAGCAGGTCGTCGTTGTTGTTGGGCGTGGCGAAGTCGAAGATCGACGTCAGGTCTCCGCACACGGCCCGGCGCCATGCGGAAATGTTCGGCTCGGCCACGCCGAAGCGCTGTTCAACAAAGCGCAGCACCGAGGTGTGGTCGAACACTTGCGAATTGACCCAGCCCCCCTTGGTCCACGGCGACAGCACGTACATCGGCACGCGCGGCCCCAGCCCATACACGCCGTGCAGGTGCGCGGGGGTGTCGTCCTTTTCCACACCCGTGATGCGTTCGTGGTATTCGCCCTGCGTATCGACCGTGGACGCACCGGCCAGCGCGCCGCCGGCATCGCGCGATGGTGGGGCAGGGGGCGGCATGTGGTCGAAGAAGCCGTCGTTCTCGTCGAACATCAGCAGCAGGACGGTCTTGCTCCAGACGTCCGGGTTGGCGGTCAGTGCGTCCAGCACCCGGGCGGTGTAGTCCGCGCCCTGCGCCGGGCTGGACGGGCTGGGATGCTCGGACCCGGCCTTGGTGGCGCAGATCCACGACACCTGCGGCAGCTTGCCGTCCAGCACATCCTGGCGCAACAGGTCCAGGCCGCGTGTGGTCAGCGCCTTGTCCTTCAGCGCTGCCAAAGAGCCCGGCACGCCGTGATAGGCGTCGCGATAGGCCTTGAAGCCGGCGGTGGGGTTCAGCGAATAGTTGTCGGCCATGTCCTGGTAGATGCGCCAGCTGACGCCGGCCGCCTCCAGCCGTTCCGGGTAGGTGGTCCAGGTGTAGGCGCCGGCTGGGTCGCCGCCCATCAGCTTGTTATAGACGTTGCCCAGGGCCGGGCCGTTGCCGCGCCCCGCGCCGTCGTTCGTGCCTGTCCAGACGAACAGCCGGTTGGTGTTGGTGCCGCCCGTGAACGAGCAGTGATACGCATCGCAAACGGTGAACGCGCGCGCCATGGCGTACTGGAACGGCATGTCGGCCGCTTCGTAGTACGCCATGGAATGGTTTTTCTTGGCGGCGGGCCAGCGGCCCATGCGGCCGGCATCCCAGGCGTCTTGCGCGTTGGACCAGGTGTGCGGCGTGCTGGCCACGCGCACGGTTTCAAAGGCTTCTTGCGTATCCAGCCGATAGGGCAGCACCGTGCGCGGAGCGCCTTCGTCGGGCTTGTCGTTGTATTGCGCCCAGACCGTGCGATGTTGATGGTCGGGGCTGTCAGGCACCGGGATCGGAAAGCGGTCACCAAACCCCCGCACCCCCGCGAGCGCGCCGAAGTAGTGGTCAAACGACCGGTTTTCCTGCATGAAGATCACGATGTGTTCTACATCGCGGATCGTGCCCGTGCGCTGATTGGCCGGGATGGCCAGCGCGCGCCGGATGGCGGCGGGGAACAAGGCCAGGGCGCTGCTGGCCCCGGCAAGGGCGGCGCTGTTGCGCAGGAAATCGCGTCTGCTGTGCATGGGCTTTGGCTCGCCTGACGGTCCAAAGCCCAATAGCCTACGCGCCTTTCCTTTTATCTGGCTGACTGCGATGGCGCCAGATGTGCGCGGGCTTATTTGCGGCCGGTGCTTTCCGCGTAGTCCATATACAGCTTGTGCGCGCGGCGGGCCATCGGGCCGTATTCCAGCGCGCGGTCTTCGACGCGGTTCACGTGGACGACCTTGCCGTAGTTGCCGGACGAGAACACTTCGTCGGCGGCTTCGATGTCGGCGCGGGTCAGGCTGCGTTCCTGCACGTCGACGCCATCTGCCTTCAGCAGCGTCAGCACGCGACGGCGTGTGATGCCGTTCAGGAAGGTGCCGTTGTCCACCGGCGTGGACACGACGCCATCCTTGGCGATCCACAGGTTGCTGGTGGCGAATTCGGCGATGTTGCCCGCGCCGTCCAGCATGATGGCGTTGTCAAAACCCTTGTCGGCGGCTTCGCGAATGGCGCGCTGGCCGTTGGGGTACAGGCAGGACGCCTTGGCGTCGGTGGGCGCCATGTTCGGCCAAGAGCGGGCGTAGCTGGAAAAGCAGGCGGAAAAGCCTTGTTCGCCGGGCATGGGCACCTTGAACACGTGCAGCACGAACTGCGTCTTGTCAGCGTCCGGAAGCAGGAAGCCGTCGGCGCAGTAGAACATCGGCTTGATGTAGAGCTCGGTGCCGGCCGGGAATCGGGATACGGCTTCCAGGCACAGCTTCTGGATCTCTTCCCAGCTGATCTGCGGCTTCATCAGCATTTTTTCGGCGGATCGCACGACGCGCTGGCAGTGCAGGTCCAGGTCGGGCGTCAGGCCGCGAAATGCGCGGGCGCCGTCAAACACCATGCTGGCCATCCAGAAGGCGTGGTCGGCCGGACCCAGCAGTTTGGGGTTGTCGGTGGTCCAGTGACCGTTGTGCCAATACAGGGCGTCCATGTCTATCTTCCTTTACTCGAATTGGGGTGGCGCGGCAGCGGCGCCGAAACGTCAGGATACATGAGGAGCCGGCCGCGAACGGGCGCTTATTCGCGCGCCAGCGACGCCTGCACGCGCTCGGCCACGTCGGCCGGCACCCATTGCCGCCACACGGGTCCGTATTGCTTCAGGAAATAGCGCGCCGCGTCCTCGGGTTCCTTGCCCTCGGTTTCCAGCCAGCCCAGCGTGGCGTTGATGGCGTCGTCCGGCACGGTCAGCTTGGTCAGGAATTCGGTGACCTTCGGCGCTTGCTTGGCAAAGGCCGCGTTTACGCCGGTCACCACCGGGTTGGGTTTGAATTCGGTGGCCACGGGGTTGGTGCACTTGGGGTCCGTCATGCAGGTGTAGGCGGCTTGGTCGAACGCGGGCAGTTGCAGCTTGACCAGGTCCAGCGCGCCGACCAGTGAGGTGGGCGTCCAGTAATAGAAAACGATGTCGCGCTTGCGCTTGTAGGCCGACACGATGGCCGCCTTCTGGGCAGCGCCCGAGCCGGGCGCGAACAGCGCGTAGTCCTTGTCCAGCTTCAGCGCGCGCAGCAGGTTGTCGTTCAGCGTGCCGCAGGCCCAGCCCGCCGGGCACCCATAGATGCGGCCACGGCCGGGGTCTTCGGGGTCGGCAAAGACTTCCTTGAAGCGGGCCAAGTCGGATGCCGCCTTCAGGTCCGGGTGGCGCTCGGCCGTATAGCGGGGCACGTACCAGCCTTCGCCCGCGTCGTACACGTGGCCCACGCCCAGCACCTTGCCGCTGGCCAAGGCTTTTTTCCAGGCGCCCTCGATCTGGCCGGGCCAGACCTCCGGCGTGACGTCCACGTCGCCGCGTTGCAGGGCGGCCAGCATGGGCAGCGTTTCGCCGATTTCGACGGTGGTCTTGCAGCCATAACCGTGTTCAAGCACGTATCGCTCAATGCCGGCCAGCACCAGGTTGGACTCCCAGTTCAAGCCGCTGAAGCGGATGGGGCGGTCGACCTCGCAAGTGGCCGATGAGGCGGAGGCGGGGGCGGCATTGGCGGCGGGGGCAATGAAGGATGAGGCCAGCGCGGTGGCCAGCGAGATTGCGCCAAGAACGGGGGCGAGCGGATGCAGATTGCGCATGGTCAGGCACCTGTGGGGTTGGGTGCGTTTTATTGTACGAGCCATAGCGCCGGCGCCCAATGCAATCGGGGCCGCGCGATGCGGCCCCGAAGGAAAGACGGACAGCAGAAGGATCAGGCTCGGGCAGCGCGCCGCTTGTCGATGAACGCGCCGACCTCGCCCACGATGCCGCGCCGGAACGCCAGTACGCAGATAACGAAGATCAGGCCGATCACGATGGTCACCGATTCGCCCAGGCGCAGGAACCATTCCACGCCGGTCAGGCTGGCCATCATCTGACCGAAGTCGCCCACCTTGTTCTCCAGCAGCACCACGATGAAGGCGCCCAGGATCGGCCCGGTCAAGGTGCCCAGGCCGCCGATCAACGTCATCAGGATGACCAGGCCCGACATCTGCCAGGTGGCGTCCGACAGGGTGGCGGACACGAAGACCAGCGTCTTGGTGGCCCCGGCCAGCCCGGCCAGCGCGGCCGACAGCACAAAGGCCAGCAGCTTGAAGCGGTCGACGTCGTAGCCCAGCGAAATGGCGCGCGGTTCGTTTTCGCGCAGCGCTTGCAGCACCTGGCCGAACGGCGAATTCACCGTGCGCCAGATGATGAAGTAGCCGATGACGAAAATGGCCATCACCAGGTAGTACAGGTTGATGTCCTTGGACAGGTCCACCAGCCCCAGCAAGGTGCCGCGCGGCACGCTTTGCAGGCCGTCTTCACCGCCCGTGAACTTGGCCTGAAGGAAGAAGAAGAACACCATCTGCGCCAGCGCCAACGTGATCATGGCGAAGTAGATGCCGCTGCGCCGGATGGCGATGGCGCCCATCGCCAGGCCCAGCAGCGCCGCCACGCCCACCCCAAACAGCAAGCCGATTTCGGTGGGAAAGCCCCAGACTTTCATCGCATGCCCGGCCGCATAGGCCGCGCTGCCCAGAAAGGCGGCGTGCCCGAACGACAAGAGCCCGGTAAAGCCCAGCAGCAGGTTGAATGCGCAGGCGAAAAGCGCGTAGCACATGATCTTCATGGCGAAGATCGGGTACACCCCCAGAAAGGGAAGAGCGGCCACCACGACGGCCAATACCGCATAGCCCAGGAATTGACGATTCATTTTTCTTTTCCGAACAGCCCGGCCGGGCGGATCAACAGAACAATGGCCATGATGATGAACACCACGGTGCTGGACGCCTCGGGCCAGAACACCTTGGTCAGTCCTTCAATCACGCCCAGGCCCAGACCGGTGACGATGGCGCCCATGATGGACCCCATGCCGCCGATCACGACCACGGCGAACACGACAATGATGAGGTTGGAACCCATCAGCGGCGAGATCTGCAAAACCGGCGCGGCCAGCACACCGGCAAAGCCCGCCAGCGCCACGCCGAAGCCATACGTCAGCGTAATCATGCGGGGCACGTTCACGCCGAAGGCTTCGACCAGGCGTGGGTTTTCGGTCCCGGCGCGCAGCAAGGCGCCCAGGCGGGTGCGTTCAATCACGAACCAGGTCGCCAGGCACACCACCACGGACGCCGCCACCACCCAGCCGCGATAGTTCGGCAGAACCATGAACCCCAGGTTGGTCGCCCCGCGCAATGCCTCGGGCGTCGGGTACGGTTGCCCCGACACGCCGTAGAAGCTGCGGAACAGGCCTTCGATCAACAGCGTCAGGCCGAAGGTCAGCAGCAGCCCATAAAGGTGATCAAGCTTGTACAGATGCTTGAGCAGTAATTTTTCGATCAATATGCCGAACAGCCCAACGACCAGCGGCGCCAGGATCAGCATGACCCAGTAGTTCAACCCCAGGTACGACAGCCCCATCCAGGCGATGAACGCGCCCAGCATGTAGAGCGCGCCGTGCGCGAAGTTGATGACGTTCAGCAGCCCGAAGATAACGGCAAGCCCGAGCGACAACATGGCATAGAAGGAACCGTTGACCAGGCCCAGTAATAGCTGGCCAAACAAGGCCTGTATAGGGATGCCGAAAAGGTCAGTCATCTTGTGAAAATCCTGCGCGTACGGATAAAAGTGAGCGAATTCAAGGTGCGGCCACGGCCCGGGCCGGGCCCCCACCCTGGGGTCACATGAGCCGAGATTACTTCTTGACCAGCTTGCAGGTGGATTCGGACAACTTGGTGTAGACCTCGTCGCCGGGCAGCGTGGCCACGACCTTGTAGTAGTCCCACGGGCCCTTCGATTCGGCCGGGGTCTTCACTTGCATCAGGTACATGTCGTGGACCATGCGGCCGTCTTCGCGCACATAGCCGCCCTGGGTGAAGAAGTCGTTGATCTTGTTCGACTTCATCCACTTGATGACGGTGTCGGCGTCGTCGGTGCCGGTGGCCTTGACGGCGTTCAGGTAGAACGACAGCGACGAGTAGTCACCGGCTTGCAGCATCGACGGCTTGCGGCCCACCTTGGCTTCAAACTTCTTGGACCAGGCGCGCGAGGCGTCGGATTGGTCCCAGTACCAGCCGTCGGTCAGGTACATGCCTTGCGTGGCTTGCAGGCCCAGCGAGTGCACGTCGTTGATGAAGACCAGCAGACCGGCCATTTTCATCGTCTTGGTCACGCCAAATTCGTTGGCGGCCTTGATGGTGTTGATGGTGTCGCCGCCCGCGTTGGCCATGCCCAGAATCTGGGCCTTGGACGCTTGCGCTTGCAACAGGAAGGACGAGAAGTCAGACGCGCCCAACGGTGCGCGCACCTGGCCCTTGATCTCGCCGCCGGCGGCTTTCACCACCGCCATCGTGTCGCGTTCCAAGGCGTGGCCGAAGGCGTAGTCGGCCGTCAGGAAGAACCAGCTCTTGCCGCCGTCCTTCACCACCGCCGAGCCGGTGCCGCGCGCCAGCGCCACGGTGTCGTAGGCGTAGTGCACGGTGTAGGGCGAACATTGCGCGTTTGTCAGGTCGGACGCGCCCGCGCCCACCGCGATGAACGGCTTCTTCTTTTCAGCGGCCACGGCCGCCATGGCCAGGCTGGTGGCCGAATTGGTGCCCGCGACGATGACGTCGACCTTCTGCTGGTCGAACCATTCGCGCGCGCGCGCCGAAGCAACGTCGGCCTTGTTCTGGTGATCGGCCGAGACGACTTCGATCTTCTTGCCGTTGATGTTGCCGCCGGCGTCTTCGATTGCCATGCGGATCGCGTCCAGCCCGGCCTTGCCGTCGATGTCGGAATACACGCCCGACATGTCGGTGATGAAGCCGATGCGGATGACATCGTCGGAGATACCTTGCGCGTGGGCGGTTACCCCCGCAAATCCCAGGCCCGCCATGGCCAGTGCAGCAGTGATGGTGTGCAGCTTCATGGGATGACTCCTCTTCCCTACGGTGTTGTGTTGCCGGGGTTCCGGCGGATGACAGGTTGTTTTAGACGCCCAACAGTTCGTTGAGCGTGTCCTGTTTTTCTGAAAGTTCCGCGGCTTCGAAATGCTCCACGATCTGGCCATGCTCCATTACATAGAAGCGATCGGCCAAGGGCGCGGCGAAGCGGAAATTCTGTTCCACCATGACGATGGTGTAGCCACGCTGCTTGAGCGTCGTGATCATGCGGGCCAGCGCCTGCACGATGACGGGGGCCAGTCCTTCCGAGATCTCGTCCAGCAGCAGCAGGTTGGCGCCGGTGCGCAGGATGCGCGCCACCGCCAGCATCTGTTGTTCACCGCCCGACAAGCGCGTGCCCGGCGAATTCCGGCGCTCTTGCAGGTTGGGAAACATGTCGTAGATTTCAGCCAGCGACATCCCCCCGCCCAGCGAGCCCACGACGGGCGGCAGCAACAGGTTTTCTTCGCAGGACAGGCTGGCGAAAATGCCGCGTTCCTCGGGGCAGTAGCCCACACCCAGGTGCGCGATCTTGTAGGTCGGCAGGTCGATGGCTTCGGTGCCGTGTATGCGCACCGACCCCTTGCGTGTGCCGGT
Organism: Achromobacter semiaridum; assembly: GCF_053543755.1. Lineage (NCBI taxonomy): Bacteria > Pseudomonadati > Pseudomonadota > Betaproteobacteria > Burkholderiales > Alcaligenaceae > Achromobacter > Achromobacter semiaridum. The sequence goes on from NZ_JBLVOL010000073.1 coordinate 33,633, forward strand.
CAGGCCCAGAATGGCGCGCAGCGTGGTCGTACGGCCGGCGCCGTTGCGGCCCAGCAGCGTGACGACTTCGCCTTGCCCCACGCGCATATCCACGCCGTGCAGGATATGCGATTCCCCGTACCAGGCTTGCAAGCCCGAAATTTCAAGTGCCGGGGTGCTCATGCGTGCGCTCCTTGGAGTTCGCCGTCGGTGGTGCCCATATAGGCCTGCATCACGGCGGGGTGGCGCGAGACTTCGGCGTACGTGCCTTCGGCCAGCACCGACCCGCGCGCCAGCACGGTAATGGTGTTGGCGATGGAGGACACGACGTTCATGTTGTGTTCCACCATCAGAATCGTTCGGCCGGCGCTGACGCGCTTGATCAGTTGAGTGACGCGGTCGACGTCTTCGTGGCCCATGCCCTGCGTGGGCTCGTCCAACAGCATCAACTCGGGTTCCATGGCCAGCGTAGTGGCGATTTCCAGCGCGCGCTTGCGGCCATACGGCAGGTTGACCGTGGTCTCGTCCGCGAAGGCGCCCAGGTCCACCTGTTCCAGCAACGCGCGCGCCGGCTCGTTCAACGACGCCAGTCGCTTATCGCTTTGCCAAAAGTGAAACGACAGGCCGGTCTTGCGCTGCAAGCCGATGCGCACGTTCTCCAGCACGGTCAGGTGCGGAAACACCGCCGATATCTGGAACGAACGGATCACGCCGCGCCGGGCGATCTGCGCAGGGCGCTCGCCGGTGATGTCGATGCCGTTGAACTTGATGGTTCCCGACGTGGGAGATAAGAACTTGGTAAGCAGGTTGAAGCACGTAGTCTTGCCCGCGCCGTTAGGCCCGATCAAGGCATGAATCTGCCCCCGCTTGATACGCAAATCGACCCCATTGACCGCGACGAATCCGCGGAACTCCTTGGTGAGGCCTTTTGTCTCCAGGATTGTGTCATCCATGTCCGCTGCACCGGCGTTGTATTTATATGGTCTCTGCCTGCCGTCATTGCGCCAAGCCCCCGAAGGGCGGAAATCCTACTAAACATCCTAAGGAACTTTCGTAGTTTTCCGATGAGTTGCCGGCGAGTATGCGGACCTCTTTATTAAAATTCCATGAGGGTTTTACATAGGTTTTGCAGTGCGGAAAGGGCAATTGTCGGCGGGCCGACAATACGCACCGCGCAAGGCGGGAAAACCCTTTTTACGACGCAATGCGTTGCAGCAAATTTGCTTTGATTGTTATCAACGCGTCATGCAATCGTGGGTTGGGCGGCGCGCATGGCACGCCGCCCGGGGCCGTGTCATGCCGGCGTCTTTTGCTTGAATTCGCACAGGTCCGAAATACCGCATTGCGGGCATTTCGGTTTGCGCGCCACGCAGATGTAGCGGCCGTGCAGAATCAACCAATGGTGCGCGTCCTGGATATATTCGCGCGGGATGAATTTCACGAGCTTTTCTTCAACTTCCAGCACGTTCTTTCCGGGCGCGATACCGGTGCGATTGGACACGCGGAAGATGTGCGTATCCACCGCCATCGTTGGCTGACCGAACGCGGTGTTGAGCACGACATTGGCCGTCTTGCGGCCCACGCCGGGCAGCGATTCCAGCGCCTCGCGCGTGGTGGGCACCTGGCCGCCGTGATGCTCCAGCAAGATCCGACAGGTGGCAATCGTGTTCTTGGCTTTGGTGCGATACAGGCCGATGGTCTTGATGTAGTCGGACAGGCCTTCTTCGCCCAGCGCCAGCAAGGCTTGCGGCGTGCCGTATTGCGGGAAGAACTTGCGCGTGGCGATGTTCACCGATTTGTCGGTCGCCTGTGCCGACAACAGCACCGCGATCAGCAATTGGAACGGCGTGTCGTATTCCAGTTCGGTGGTCGGATTAGGGTTGGCCGCTTGCAGGCGGGCGAAGATCTCGCGTCGTTTGGCTGCGTTCATGACTGCGTCGGATTGCGGCGGGCCCGGGCGCGGGCCAGCGCGGATTCAATGGCGGAGCGCTTGCGGTCCTGGCTTTGCGCGTCGGCCTCGGGGGCAGGCGGCGCGCTGGCGGCGGCGGCAGGCGCTTCCGGCGCCATCAGCCGCGCGTTGTCGGCGGCCAGGCGTTCTGCGCGGGCCAAGTGGCTGCGATGCCGTTGGCGGCTGATGTCCGCGTCCGCGCTGGTCCATGCGCGGCCCGCGGGCACCATCTGAATACAGTCCACCGGGCAAGGCGCCACGCACAGGTCGCAGCCCGTGCACCAATCCGCCAGCACGGTGTGCATGTGCTTGTTGGCGCCAACGATGGCATCGACGGGACAGGCCTGGATGCACAGCGTACAGCCGATGCAGTGCGATTCGTCGATGCGGGCGACCAGCAACGGGCCGGGTTCGCCGCGTTCCAGATCCAGCGGCAGGGCAGGGGTTTGCAGCAATTCGGACAGCGCGGCAATGCCGTCGTCGCCGCCCGGCGGGCAGCGGTTGATGGGCGCCAACCCTTGCGCGATGGCGTCGGCGTAGGGCCGGCAGCCGTCATAGCCGCACTTGGTGCATTGCGTCTGCGGCAATAAGGCGTCGATGCGGTCGGCAAGTGAGCGACAGGACATGTAAGGCCAATAAAAGAAAAAGGGGCCACTCGGGCCCCGTGGAATACGGATCAGGCTTGAGAAGGCGCGGGCCGGGCCCGC
>NZ_JBLVOL010000073.1:36306-38621 GCF_053543755.1 Achromobacter semiaridum
GGGCCCGCGCGTCAGGTGCAGGACGGCGCCGTGCCGTCGTCAAGCCGATTGCCGGATGAACTCGGCAATTTTAGGACAGATCATTTCACGCCAGCGGCGGCCCGAGAAAATGCCGTAATGGCCGCAATTGGGCGCCGTGTAATGCGACTTGCGCTCGGCCGGAATGTTCTTGCACAGCCTGATGGCGGCGCGCGTCTGGCCCTGTCCCGAAATATCGTCAAGTTCGCCTTCGATGGTGAACAGGGCAACCTTTTTGATGTCGGCGGGGCGCACGGTCTGGCCGTCCACTTCCCAGGTGCCGCTGGGCAAGGCGAAGTCCTGGAAGACCATCTTGATCGTGTCCAGGTAGAACTCGGCCGGCATGTCCAGCACGGCGTTGTATTCGTCGTAGAAGCGGCGATGCGCTTCGGCGTCGCTGTCGTCGCCGCGCAGCAAGTCCAGGTAGAACTCGTAGTGCGACTTCATGTGGCGATCGGGGTTCATGGCCATGAACCCGGCATGCTGCAGAAAGCCTGGGTAGACCTTGCGGCCGGCCCCCGGATAGCGCGGCGGCACCGGGTGGATCACCTGGTTTTCAAACCACGAATACGGCTTGGTGGTGGCCAGGCGATTGACCTGCGTGGGTGACTGGCGCGGGTCGATGGGGCCACCCATCATCACCATGCTGCGCGGCTGGCAGGGGTCGTTGGCGGTGGCCATCAGCGACACGGCGGCCAGCACCGGCACGGTGGGTTGGCAAACCGAAATCACGTGCACGTCGGGGCCCAGATGGCGGATGAAATCCTGCACATAGCGCACGTAGTCGTTCAAATGGAACGGCCCCGCGGACAGCGGCACCATGCGGGCGTCGACCCAATCCGTCACGTAGACGTCATGGCCGGGCAGCAGGGCGCGCACGGTGTCGCGCAGCAAGGTGGCGTGGTGGCCCGACAGCGGCGCCACCAGCAACACCTTGGGGTCGTCCTTGCCGGCGCCGCGCACGTCGCGGTGAAAGTGCACCAGGCGGCAAAAGGGCTTGTCCAGCGCAACGGTTTCGGTCACGCGGACCGATTTGCCGTTGATGTCGGTGGCGGGCAGATTCCAGGCGGGCTTCTGGTATTCCTTGCCGATACGCGTCATCAGCTCATACCCGGCGGCCATTTGGCGGGAAATCGGGGTGTAAGCGAGGGGGCTGTAGGGGCTGGAGAACAGCTGAGAACCGGCATCCGTGAATGCAGCGAACGGAGTCAGGAAGGCGCGCTGCATTTCGTGCAATTGGTACAGCATTTGGGTGATGTCCTTCTGGGTCGTGCGTGTGCCCCGATTATTGCGCCGAGGACTAAAGATATATCCAATCAGCCTAAAGAAACTGCCGCAAGAACCGGGAATATGTTGCTAAAAAGAGACCCGTCATCCCATTAAGCACCAGTTTAGGGCGTTTTACCGCCCTGCACAGAGACCAAACGGAGGATTTATGCACTACGCCAGGCAGTGCGGGATCACCAGTAATTTTCCACCGCCAGGTTGCCGGGGATACCCCGGCGGCCGGGTTTGAAACCGCGTTCGCCCAGAAGCTTGCGGGCGTCCGCCAGCATGTCGGGGTTACCGCAAAGCATGATCTTGGCCTGCTGCGGATCCAGGGGCAGCCCGGCCAGCTGCTCCAGTCGGCCATCGGCGATCAGCGTGGTCAGGCGTTCTTGCGGCATGCCGGGTAGAGCCTCCCGCGTGGCAATGGGCAGGTAGACAAGCTTGTGCGGGTCGGCCGCGAACAGGTCAGCCAGTTCGGGGCGATTGCGTGACGATTCGATCTCTTCGCGGTAAGCAAGTTCCGCAACGGTGCGCACGCCGTGCACCAGGACGATGCGGCGGTAGGCGCGCCAGGTGGCCGGATCGCGCAACAAAGACAGGTAGGCCGACAGCCCCGTGCCGGAGGCCAGCAGCCAGAGGTCGCCGCCGGGCGCAAAGCGCTCCAGCGTCAGGAAACCGTAGGGCGTCTTTTCAACGTAGAGGGCGTCACCCGGGCGCAATTGCGCCATGCGCGGGCTGAACAGGCCGTCGGGCACAACGATGGAATAGAACTCCAGCCCGGACTCCTGGGGGGCCGAAACCATGGAATACGCGCGCCAAAGGGTGGGCGGACCATGGGGATCGTCGGCGCCGGGCAGACCGACCCGGGCAAACTGGCCCGGCACGAACGTATACGCGTCATCGCGCGTCACGCGCAAAGAGAACAGCTTGTCGGGCACCCAGGTGTGGACGTGGGTTACGGTCTGGCGCGTGTATTTGGAGTCGTCGGTCATCGGGGCATCGCACGAGGCCGGCCGCCCAGCGGGCGC
>NZ_JBLVOL010000073.1:38674-42597 GCF_053543755.1 Achromobacter semiaridum
CGCGGGCGCCGGCCGTCGCGGATTATTTTTCCAGGTATTGCAGCTTGTCCTGCTTGCCGTTCCATTCGTCGGCGTCCGGCAGGGGCTTCTTGGCGCGGCTGATGCTGGCGAACTCGGGGGAAAGTTCGGCGTTCAGCGCGATGAAATTCAGTTGGTCCTGCGGTACGTCTTCTTCGGCGTAGATCGCGTTGGCCGGGCATTCCGGGATGCAGACGGCGCAGTCGATGCATTCGTCCGGGTCGATCACGAGGAAGTTCGGACCCTCACGAAAACAGTCCACCGGGCACACATCAACGCAATCGGTGTACTTGCACTTAATACAGTTTTCGGTGACAACGTGGGTCATTCAGGAACTCCGGGATCGGCGGCTTTTGTGTCTTGTTGGGCGGATTTTACCCAATGCGCGCCCGATGTGCCGGTAATACCCGTATTGACATCGTGGCCCATGGCCGTAAACGCCGGGTTCTCTATGCTATGGTGTCGCGAAACGATACGCGCAACCATGATAATCACTTCGCTGCTCGACACCGATCTGTACAAATTCAGCATGATGCAGGTGGTACTGCATCAGTTCCCCGCTGCACAGGTCGAGTACCGTTACAAGTGCCGCACCGCCGGGGCCGATCTGCGCCCCTATCTGGATGAAATCCGCGAAGAAGTGCACCAGCTGTGCCAGCTGCGCTTCACCGAGGACGAACTGGATTACCTGGGCGGCTTGCGTTTCATCAAAAGCGACTTTGTCGACTTCCTGGGCTTGTTCCACCTGCCCGAGCGCTGCATCCACATCAGCGAAGGCGACGCGCCCGGCGAGATCTCGATCGAGGTGAAAGGCCCCTGGCTGCACACGATCCTGTTCGAGATCCCCGTGCTGGCCATCGTCAACGAGGTCTATTTCCGCAACACGCGCAAGAATCCCGATTGGGAAGAAGGCCGCCAGCGCTTGCAGTCCAAGATGCACCTGGTGCTGGACGACCCCGCGCTGGCCGATTTCCGCGTGGCCGAATACGGCACGCGCCGCCGCTTCTCGAAGGTCTGGCACCAGGAAGTGGTGTCCACCATGAAAGCGCAGATGGGCGAACACTTCGCGGGCACCAGCAACGTGCTGCTGGCCAAGCAGCACGAAGTGCTGCCGCTGGGCACGATGGGCCACGAATACCTGCAAGCCTGCCAGGCGCTGGGGCCGCGGCTGCGCGATTCGCAAGTGTTTGCACTGGAGGTCTGGGCCAAGGAATATCGCGGCGACCTGGGCATTGCGTTGTCGGACGTCTACGGCATGGACGCGTTCCTGCGTGACTTCGACATGTACTTCTGCAAGCTGTTCGATGGCGCCCGCCACGATTCCGGCGATCCGTTCGTCTGGGGCGAACGCCTGCTGGAACACTACCGCAAGAACCGCGTTGACCCGCGCGCCAAGACCCTGGTGTTCTCGGATTCGCTGACCTTTCCGCGCGCTATCGAACTGGCACGCCAGTTTGCCGGCCGCTGCAAGGTGTCGTTCGGTATCGGCACCAACCTGACCAACGACCTGGGCCACGAGCCTTTGCAGATCGTCATGAAGATGGTCCGCTGCAACGGCCAGCCGGTGGCCAAGGTGTCGGACGCGCCCGAAAAAACCATGTGTGACGATCCCGCCTACCTGGCCTACTTGCGCCAGGTGTTCCAGCTGCCTCCCGCCTGAAAGCGGCTCGGGGTAAATTGCTGGTTTCTTGTTTTGATCCAACCCACCACTCGAATCCAAGGGGAATATTCATGAGCAGCATCAAGCGCTTCCACGTAGCCAAGCGCCTGTCGGACATGGCCGTGTACAACGGTGTCGCGTACCTGGCCGGCCAGGTGCCGGACGACGCCAAGCTGGACATCACCGGCCAGACCGAACAAGTGCTGGCCACGATCGATCGCCTGCTGGCCGAAGCCGGCACCGACAAGACCAAGATCCTGATGGCCCAGATCTACGTGGCCAACATCAAGGAATTCGATGGCATGAACAAGGCCTGGGACGCTTGGGTCGCCGACGGCAACTCGCCCCCGCGCGCCACGGTCGAAGCCCGCCTGGCCAACCCCGACTTCAAGGTCGAGATCATCGTGACGGCCGCTATCTAAGCAACATCCGTCCGCCAGCAAGAGCCCTTCGGCTTGCCGAAGGGCTTTTTTTATGTGCGCGTCTGCGCTCAGCCGCCCGTCAAAACCAGCGCCGCAAGCAGCCCTCCCTGTTCCTCGCAGCGGTCAAGATCCGCCTGGGGCACGACCTTGTCCGCCAGGATCTGCTGCGCCGATTGCGCACCCAGGTTGACGATCAGCGCGGGCGCCACTGCCTTCAGCCGCCAGCCGGTGCAGATGCGATCGACCTGCCGCGCCGCGCCCGTGCCATCGCTGCCCGCACTGATCGCGCAGGCGTAGGGCCGGCCCTGGATGCGGTCCAGCACCGCGTAGTAGTTGCGGTCAAAACACTCTTTCATTTCGCCGCTGAGGCTGGCCAGGTTCTCGGGCGCGCAGAATAAAAAGCCATGGCTGGCCAGGATGACGTCGGCGTCCACGTCCGCCGCGCGGCGCATTTCGACGTGCAGTTCGTCCGCCTGATGCAGCTGCGTGGCCGCCGCCGCCGCGCCACGCGCCGCCGCTTCGGCCATCTGCCGCGCGGCGCCGGTGCGAGAGTGCCAGGCGATCAGCAGCTGTTTCATGCGTAACGCCCCAACGTGTCCTGCCGGTAGTACGCCCGCAGCAGGGCGTGCCATTCGGGCAGCGCCTGCTGCAAGGGGGCAGGGTCGACGAAGAAGTGTTCGGAGCTGACGGCAAAGAACTCCGCCTCGTCGGTGGCGGCATACGGGTCCAGCGGCAACTGGCCGTACCAGGCGTCTGCCTCTTCGCTTTCAGGATCCACATCGGACGGGATGGCGGCTTCGACGGCTTCCAGCGCGGCGATGAAGCGGTCCAGGCTGTCGTCCAGCACGCGGCGCCACACCTGCGGTTTCAGGTCGGGGTGCGCGGACAGCGCCGGCATGCCGTCCGCCATGCCCGAGCGCAGGTCCAGCTTGTGCGCGAATTCGTGGATGATCACGTTGAACCCGCCGTCGGAGAGCTGCGTGTCTTCCCAAGACAGCACCAGCGGGCCGCCTTCCCAGGCTTCGCCCGCGGCGTCTTCGATGAATTCGTGCACCACGCCGTCTTCATCCTGGCGTGTGCGCGGGATACGGAAGCTGGCCGGATACACGATGATTTCGTCCCAGCCTTCGTACAGTTCGGGCGACAGGTTCAGGATGGGCAGGCTGGCTTGCGCCGCGATCGACAGCCGCATGAAGTCCGAGACTTCCAGGCCCTGCGCGCCGTTGATGGTTTTGCTGGCCAGCAGCCAGGCGGACCGCGCCAGCAATTGGGCGGTTTCGTCGGCATTCAATGCCGCCAGGAACGGGTGGGCATCCAGCACCTGTCGCCACAGCCGAGGCGCGATGCGGGCTTGCATTTCGGCCACTTCCGAGGGGCGGGCGCCCCGGCCCTTGAGCCAGCGCAACATAAGCTTTGGTTCCTTGTATATGCCGGATATGGCAGGGGATTCAGCACGATCAAACGCTAGTGTAGAGTGTCGGGATATCAACTAACCCGTGCATTGCGCCAGTCATGTCCGCCCCGCCTGTTATCGACGCGCCTTCGCCTTTCGACGCTTCCTGGCGGCAGGAGGTAGGCGCGGGCCTGGACGCCGATGGCGTGGCGCTGATCGACCAGGCCGTCACCTGGGCCATTCCCCGATTTGAAGGCCAGCACGCCCTGACCGGCGAGCCGCTGGCCAGCCACGGCGCCGGCGTCGTGCGCATCCTGGCCGCGCTGCACACGGATGCGGCCACCCGCGCCGCCGCGTTGCTGGCTGCCTTGCCCACTGACCTGATGGCGCCCGCGCCCGCCTTGCGCAACGACCCCGTCGCGGCCGCGTT
>NZ_JBLVOL010000074.1:0-7126 GCF_053543755.1 Achromobacter semiaridum
GCCCCGACCGGCCCGATCCGATCCGACCGATCCGACCCGGCCGACCCGCCACCACCTGTGGCATGCTGCGCCCGTTCGCCGTTTTCCCACCAATCCGACCCCAGCCTTCATGCTCAAATTTCTACCCCGACTCTGCGATTTCCTGCTGTTGGCAGGCGCCGCCGCGCTCTTTGGCGCTTGCCTGACGTCGCTGTTGACCACGGGCGCCTACGGCTGGGCGGTGCCCGACGCGCCTTACCTCTACGGACCTCGCGATTTCTACGCCGACGCCGTGCTGGCGGGTCTGGCCGGGCTGCTGCTGTTGACGCTTGCCGAGCGCCTGGCCGGCGCCCGCATGACCGGGGCCGGCCGCGCGGTGGCGACGCTTGCGGCGACCTTTGCGGCGGCGCTGGTGGCGCTTTACCTGGCGCCGCCCGCGCCGATCGTGTTCGGCAACACCTGGGCGCCGGGCGAGGCCACGCGAGAACTGTTCCTGGCGCAATGGCCCCTGGTGCTGCCCATTGCCCTGGTGACGACGGCGGCGCGTTGGGCGCTGCGGCGCTTGTCGAACCACCGGGCGCGCTAGCCGGCAGCCAAGCCGGGCGGCACACGCGGCGCCCGCCCGCCGGTAACTTTCAGCCGGATTTCTGCTCGTATGCGCTAGGATTGTCGGCGCAATTCCCCGTCACGACTTCCGCCTCCTCTGGAGAAACCCCGCATGACCTCCCTAGACTCGTTCGCCATCACCAAGAAGTGGCCCGCCCAGCATCCCGACCGCATCCAGCTGTATTCGCTGCCCACGCCCAACGGCGTGAAGGTGTCGATCCTGCTGGAAGAGATCGGCCTGCCCTACGAGCCCCATCGGGTCGCCTTCGACAAGCAAGACCAGTTTTCTCCGGAATTCCTGTCCCTCAGCCCCAACAACAAGATCCCGGCCATCCTTGACCCCAACGGCCCGGGCGGCAAGCCGCTGGCGCTGTTCGAGTCGGGCGCCATCCTGATCTACCTGGCCAGCAAGACCGGCCAGTTCATCCCGACGGACACGGCCGAACGCTACGAGACGCTGCAATGGCTGATGTTCCAGATGGGCGGCATTGGCCCCATGTTCGGCCAACTGGGCTTCTTTCATAAATTCGCCGGCAAGGACTACGAAGACAAGCGCCCGCGCGACCGCTACGTGGCCGAGGCCAAGCGCCTTCTGGGCGTGCTGGACCAGCGCCTGGAAGGCCGCGACTGGGTCATGGGCGACGAATACACCATTGCCGACATCGCCATTTTTCCGTGGGTACGCAACTTGGTCGGATTCTACGAAGCGGGCGAGCTGGTCGGTTTCCCGCAGTTTGCAAACGTGGCCCGCGTGCTGGAAACGTTTGTCGCGCGCCCGGCCGTGGCGCGGGGCTTGACCATTCCGAGCTAGGCATGGAACTGCGCCAGCTGCGTTACTTCGTGCGCGTGGTCGAGGCAGGCAGCATCGGCCGCGCGGCGATGTCCATCGGCATGGTCACGTCGGCTCTCAGCCAGCAGATCAGCCGGTTAGAGGGCGAACTGTCGACGCGGCTGTTGCAGCGCAGCGCCAGCGGCGTGGTGCCAACCGACGCGGGGCTGGCGTTTTTTCGGCAAGCCCAGCTGGCCTTGCGCCACGCGGATGACGCCGTGCAGGCCGCGCAACAGGCGCGGCTGGCCGGCCACGTCAGCGTGGGCCTGTCGTCAACCACCGCCGCCATTCTGGGCGCGCCGTTTCTGCAAGCCATGAACGAGCGCTATCCCGACATCCGGCTGCATCTGGTCGAGGCGCTGTCGGGCCATCTGGCCGACATGCTTAACGGCCGGTTGCTGGACCTGGCCATCGTGTTCCAGGCCGAATCCGCGCGCCGTTGGAGCATCATGCCCCTGCTGGACGAGCCGCTGTTCCTGTGCGCCCGCCGTGACATGCCCGGCGTCCCGGGCGGCGACACGACGCGGCTGGCCGACATCTCGCACCTGCCCTTGGTGCTACCCAGCGGGCGGCATGGGCTGCGTGCGCTGGTCAACAACGCCTTTCTGCAACTGGGCCAGACGCCGCGCGTGGTGGCCGAGGTCGATGGCTTGTCGCTGTTGATGGACGTAGTGCAGCTGGGCAGCGCCGCCACCATCCAGCCCAGCTCCGCCACGGCGCGCATTGCGCCCGGGCAACTGCACATGGCCCGCATCGACGACGCGCATTTGTTCCGCCCCAATCTGCTGGTGAGCCTGTCCGACGATGAACTGTCGCCCGCCGCGCTTGCCGCACGGCTGGTGCTGGCCGATGTCTCGCGCACGCTGGCGCAACAGGGCAAATGGGCCGTCGTAGCTCTTCACGATTCGTGAAGACCTGTTGACGCCCGCCTGATATCCCGGACGCCACGCCGTCAGTACAGTCAGCCCATTCAATTGGGGACGATGGCATGGTGGACGTCTTGGTGGTGGGAGGGGGCAATGCGGCGCTGTGCGCGGCCCTGATGGCGCGCGAGGCCGGGGCCAGCGTGTTGCTGCTGGAAGCCGCGCCGCGCGAATGGCGTGGCGGCAATTCGCAGCACACGCGGAATTTGCGCTGCATGCACGATGCGCCGCAAGACGTGTTGATCGACGCCTATCCCGAAGAGGAATACTGGCAAGACCTGCTGAAAGTCACGGGCGGGCAGACCAACGAACATCTGGCGCGCCTGGTCATCCGCGAATCGTCCACGTGCCGCGACTGGATGCGCCGCCATGGCGTGAACTTTCAGCCGCCGCTGTCGGGCGCGCTGCATGTGGCGCGCACCAACGCCTTTTTCATGGGCGGCGGCAAAGCGCTGGTGAACGCGTATTACCGCAGCGCCGAAGCGCTGGGCGTGCAGATCCGCTACAACGCGCCGGTCGATGCGCTGGAGTTGGAAGACGGCCGTTTCAAGGCCGCCCGCATCGGCGATGAACGCATCGAGGCGCGCGCCTGTGTGCTGGCGGCGGGCGGCTTCGAGTCCAACCGCGAATGGCTGCGCGAGGCCTGGGGCCAGAACGAACGCGGCGAATGGCCGGCCGACAATTTCCTGATCCGTGGCACGCGCTTCAACATGGGCGTGCTGCTGAAATTCATGCTGGACGCCGGTGCGGACGGCATCGGCGACCCCTCGCAATCGCACTGCGTGGCAATCGACGCGCGCGCGCCGCTGTACGACGGCGGCATCTGCACGCGCATCGATTGCGTGTCGCTGGGCGTGGTGGTCAACCGCGACGCCGTGCGCTTCTACGACGAAGGCGAAGACTTCTGGCCCAAGCGCTATGCCATCTGGGGCCGGCTGACCGCCATGCAGCCCGGGCAGATCGCCTATTCCATCATCGACGCCAAGGCCATCGGCCGTTTCATGCCGCCCGTGTTTCCTGGCGTGAAGGCGGACACGCTGCCCGAACTGGCGGAGAAGCTGGGGCTGGACCCCGCAACCTTTGAACAGACCTTGCGCGACTACAACGCCGCGTGCCGCGTCGGCACCTTTGACCACACCGCGCTGGACGACTGCCACACAGAAGGCATTGCACCCGCCAAGACGCATTGGGCGCGTCCCATCGACACCGCGCCGTTCTACGGCTACGCGTTGCGCCCCGGCATCACCTTTACCTATCTGGGCTTGAAGGTGGACGACACCGCCGCCGTGCGCTTTAACGACGTGCCCAGCGACAACCTGTTCGTGGCCGGCGAAATGATGGCCGGCAACGTGCTGGGCAAGGGCTATACGGCCGGCGTGGGCATGTCCATCGGCACGGCGTTTGGCCGCATTGCCGGCACCCGGGCCGCCGCCTCCGCGCGCGCCCAGACCCTTGCAAAGAGCACGACATGAAGCAGCTTGAAGCCCTGGCCCGCGAGGCCCAGTCGTTTTCCACCCCGCATGCATCGACGCCCGGCGGCCCCGCCGTGGCCGAGCAACCCGCGATGCCCGCTGCCATGGTCGAACACCCCGTCCAGTGGCGCGGCAAGAACGCCAAGCCGCAGGCGGACGCGTTGACCGAAGACGAAACCGAAGTGGCGCGCGTCATGCAGATCTGCAACGCCTGCCGCTATTGCGAAGGCTTTTGCGCAGTGTTCCCGGCCATGACGCGCCGCCTGGAATTCGGCAAGGCCGACCTGAACTACCTGGCCAACCTGTGCCACAACTGCGGCGCCTGTCTGCACGCGTGCCAGTACGCGCCGCCGCATGAATTCGCGGTGAACGTGCCGCAGGCGATGGCCAAGGTGCGGGTGCAGACCTACACCGACTACGCCTGGCCGGCCGCGCTGGGCTCGCTATACAAGCGCAACGGCCTGGCCTTGTCGCTGGCCACTGCCGCCGGCTTGGCGCTGTTCCTGGTGCTGGCCGTGTTGATGGCGGGCGGCTTGTTCCATGAACCCATGGCCGGCAATTTCTACGCCGTGTTCCCGCACAACACGCTGGCGCTGATGTTCGGCGTGGTGTTCGGTTTTTCGATGCTGGCCTTGGGCGTGGGCGTCACGCGCTTCTGGCGCAACGTCAGCCCGGGGGCGGCATCCGGCGCGGCGGTGGCCGAGGCTGCGCACGATGCGCTGCGCCTGCGCTATCTGGACGGCGGCCACGGCAAGGGCTGCAACAACGCCGACGATGCGTTCACGCTGTGGCGGCGGCGTTTTCATCACTTCACTTTCTACGGCTTCATGCTGTGCTTTGCGGCCACCTGCGTGGCCACGCTGTACCACTATCTGCTGAACCAGCAGGCGCCGTATCCGTTGCTGAGCGCGCCGGTGTTGCTGGGCACGGCCGGGGGCATCGGCTTGCTGATCGGGCCGGCGGGTTTGCTGTGGCTGAACATCAAGCGCCATCCGCTACAGGGCGACGCGGCACAAAAGCCGATGGATCGCGGCTTCATCGTGCTGCTGTTCCTGACCAGCGCCACGGGGCTGGCCTTGCTGGCCGGGCGCGATGGCGGAGCGATGGCGCTGTTGTTGGCCATACACCTGGGCGTGGTGATGGCGCTGTTCCTGACGCTGCCCTACGGCAAGTTCGCGCACGGTATCTACCGCTCGGCCGCGCTGCTGAAATGGTCTATCGAAAAGCGCCAGCCGAACAAGCTGCAACTGGGTGCCGATTGATCTGACCCGACCCCACCCGCGCCACGCGGGCATGACGGCGCCCCGGCGAGGGCGCCGCATTCGATTACAAACGAGGAGACTTCAATGATCCAACCCCGACTGCTGGCGCGCGTTTCGCTGGCCGCCTGTTTGCTGCCGGCGTTGCCGGTGGCGCACGCGCAATCCTTTCCGACCAAGCCCATCACGCTGGTGGTGCCGCATTCCGCCGGAGGCACGTCGGACATCCTGGCGCGCACGGTCGCGGCGGAGGCGGCCAAGACGCTGGGCCAGACCATCGTCATCGACAACAAGGGCGGCGCCAACGGCACCATCGCGGCCAAGCAGGTGGCCTCGTCCGCGCCGGATGGCTACACGCTGCTGTTGGCCACGGCCAGCACGCATGGCATCAACCCGTCGTTGTACTCGCGCATTTCGTATGACGCGGTGAAGGACTTCACGCCCGTCACGCTGTTGGCCACGGTGCCCAACGTGCTGGTCATCGGCCCCAACGTCAAGGCCGCCAACGTGCGGGAACTGATCACGTACATACGCGGGCAGGGCGACAAGACCAACATGGGGTCGGCGGGCGCCGGCACGCCCGGCCATCTGGCCGGAGAGATGTTCAAAAGCGCGGCCAAGCTGCAATTCACGCACGTACCGTACAAGGGCGGCAGCCCAGCCATCACGGATTTGATTGGCGGTCAGATCGACTTCATGTTCACCACCATTCCCGGTGTGTTGCCGCACGTGAAAGCGGGCACGCTGCGCGCGCTGGCGGTGACCTCTCCCGCGCGTTCGCCGGCCATGCCGGACGTGCCGACGATGGCTGAGTCCGGCCTGCCCGGCTTCCAGGCGGTGTCGTGGCACGGCGTGGTTGCGCCGGCCGGCACGCCGCCCGACGTGGTCAACAAGCTGAACGCGGCGTTAAGCGGTGCGCTGGCCGCGCCGGCGGTCAAGCAACGCCTGATGGAAGAAGGCGCCGCCGCGTCCACCCTGAACACCGCCGCGTTCGGCACGTTCATCCAGAGCGAGATCGCGGCCTGGGCAAAAGCGGTGAAGGATTCAGGCGCGACGGCGAACTGACGCACCGGGGCGGATACGGGCCGTCGGGCCGCCGATAGCGCCCGCGATTCACAGCCTGGCCTTCCCGGCGCGGGCCGCACGCCGGGGCTTGCGGGTTGCGGCCGGCATGCTAGGATCGCCGCCATGTTGACGACCCTGTTGCTTGCCCTGCTGGCTGCCGCGCCCGCCGCCCCTGCCGCCGACCCGGCTTCGTCCTATCCCTTGCAATGCCTGTACGCCGCCAAGCAGGAAGGCGGCACGCTGGAATCCGACGACCATTGCGCGCGCGTTGACGGCGACACGCTGTCCTTCGCTGCCCAGGCGCTGGCTCGCATGGATTTCAATGCGGACGGCTTGTCGCCGGCATACACGCACGGGTCATGGCGATGGGTACGGCCCGACGGCAAGTCCGTGGCCGTGGTCACGTACGACAATTTCGCCGACGACTTTGAAGACGGGCTGACGCGCGGGCCGTGGTCGGGCGGCATGGCGTTTTACGACGCCCAACTCAATCGCGTCATCACGACGCCTTACGATTGGGTCGACCGCTTTGACGGCGGGCTGGCCGTGGTATGCGAAGGCTGCCGCAAGGTCCTTACCGCCGGGGGCGAGCACTACTACATGGCGGGCGGCCAATGGGGCGCTATCGACCGCCAAGGCCGGGTGGTGATGCCTTTGCGTCACGAAGCAGCCAGCCTGATGCAGGACGTCGAAGCCGCGCGCGCGGGCGCCGACACGCGGCGCTGAGCGCCTGCCGGTAGTTCTCAACCGGCACGCCGCATTACCCGCCAGCCATCAGCTTGCCCAGCGTCACCATGCCTTGTTCCATGTCGACGCTCCAGGGGTGGCCGTGGTTAAGACGCATGAAATTTCCGAACGCGCCCGATGACGAAAACAGCGGCCCTGGTGCAATGCTGATGCCGTGATCCAATGCCGCCCGATGCACCTTCAGCGTGTCGATATGCTCGGGCAGCTCTACCCACACGAAGTAGCCGCCGGCCGGGCGCGGGGGGG
>NZ_JBLVOL010000074.1:7176-28786 GCF_053543755.1 Achromobacter semiaridum
GTAGCGCGCCACGGCCTGTAGTAGTTCGCCCTGCTGCAAGGCCAGCGCCTGCCGGAACTGCCGCAGGTGGCGGTCGTAGCCGCCTTTTTCCAGATAGGCCGCGATGGCGGCCTGGGTGGGCGCGGCGGTGGCCAGGCTGGTGGTCAGCTTGTTGCGCATGATCTGCCGGGTATGGCGTCCGCCGGCCACCCAGCCCACGCGATAACCCGGCGCCAGCGTCTTCGAAAACGACGAGCAATGCATCACGATGCCTTCCTTGTCGAACGCCTTGGCCGGGCGCGGCCGGTGTTCGCCAAAGTACAGTTCGCCGTAGACGTCGTCTTCAATCAGCGCCACGCCGTGACGCGTCAGCAGCTTGACCAGCGCTTCCTTCTTGCTGTCGGGCATCAGGCTGCCCAGCGGATTCTGAAACGTGGTCATCAGCCAGCAGGCACGCGGACGGTGCTGCACGATGGCATGTTCCAGTGCTTGCAGGTCGATGCCTTCGCGCGGATGCGTGGCCACTTCAATGGCGTGCAGATGGTTGCGTTCCAGCGATTGCAGCGCGGCGTAGAAGGTGGGGGATTCGACGATGACCGCATCTCCTGGCTGGGTCACCGCCGCCAGGCTGAGGTTCAGTGCGTCCAGCGCGCCGTTGGTGATGATGATGTCGTCCACCGGCACCGTCAGGCCATCGGCCAGATAGCGCAACGCAATGGCGCGGCGCAGCGCGGCGTCGCCCGGGCTGAGGTCGTCAATGGAACCCCAGGGGTCCAGCCGCTGCGCTGCCGACGCCATGAACTTTCCCAGCCGCGCGTAGGGCAGCAGCGAGGGGCTGGGAAAGGCGGAGCCAAATGGCACCATGTCGCGGCGCAAGGTGGCGTTAAGCACCTTCAGCACATTGTCGCTGACGTCCACCGGGTGGCGTCCGGCGGTGGCGCTGGACAGGGCGTCGGGCTCCGGTAGCCCGGCGTGCGGGGCGCGCAGCACGTAGTAGCCGGACCGATCGCGCGCGCGGATCAGGCCGCGCGCTTCCAGCAGGTAATAGGCCTTGAACACCGTTGAGGGGCTGACGCCCCGGCTGGTGCTGGTCTGCCGCACCGACGGCAGCCGGTCGCCCACTTGCAGCAAGCCGGAACGGATGGAGGCGGTGATGTCTTCGGTCAGACGTTCATAGCGCTTCATGGCGGTGTCGTTTTAAAGGGGGAAGGGGGGCGGGGTGGGTGGCGCGGTGGTGATGGGGCGCGGTCATGTCGACATGCCGATGGCGCGCATCAGAAGCCGTAGCGCGTAGGCCGCCACGCCCAAGGTGGCGACGCTGGCGGCCCACAGCAGCGCCAGCCACAGCAGACGGCGGGGCCAAGCAGATGTTGTCCAGACACGCATCAATGGAACTCCTCGCCGGTGCGGACCTTGCCGCGGAATACGTAGTACGACCAGGCCGTGTAGGCCAGGATAATCGGAATGATCAGCAGCGCGCCGACCAGTGCGAAACCCTGGCTTTGCGGCGGCGCGGAAGCCGTCCAGATGGAGACGTCAGGCGGAATGATGGCGGGCCAGATGCTGATGCCCAGACCGGTATAGGCCAGGAACACCAGCGCCAGCGACAGCATGAACGGCCCGGCGGCGGGCATGGCGCGCACGCGTCGGATCAGCTCGAAGCCGGCGGCGGCCACCAGCACCGGCACCGGGAAAAACCAGAACATATTGGGCAGGCTGAACCAGCGCTGCGCGATCCGCGGCTGCGCCAGCGGCGTCCACACGCTAAGCACCGCGATCACGGCCAGCAGGGTCAGCGTCAGCGGCCGTGCGATATCGCACATGTGGCGGTGCAGCCGGCCTTCGGTTTTCATGATCAGCCAGGTGCAGCCCAGCAAGGCATAACCCACCACCAGCCCTACGCCTGTGAACAGCGAGAACGGGCTGATCCAGTCCCACGCGCCGCCGTGATAGGCGCGCCCCACCACCGTAATACCTTCAATGTAGGCGCCCAGCGTCACGCCCTGGAAGAACGTGGCGGTGACCGAGCCGAAGACAAAGGCCAGGTCCCAATAAGGCCGATGATGTTCGTCGGCCTTGAAGCGGAATTCAAATGCCACGCCGCGAAACACCAGCCCCAGCAGCATGAACACCAGCGGCAGGTGCAGCGCGCTGAGAATCACCGAATACGCCAACGGAAACGCCGCCATCAGCCCCGCGCCGCCCAGCACCAGCCAGGTCTCGTTGCCGTCCCACACGGGAGCCACGGTGTTGACCATGACGTCGCGTTCGTCGCGGTTGCGGATCAGCGGAAACAGGATGCCGATGCCCAGGTCAAAGCCGTCCATCACCACGTACATCATCACGCCGAACAGGATGATGACGGCCCATATCAATGCAAGGTCGATGCCCATGGCGTCAGACTCCGGAAGGGTTGTGCGGCGCGGGTTCCACCCCCGCCAGCGTGGACGCGGCCGACAGCGGGCGGGACGGCTGGCGCGGTTCGCCCGGGCCGCCAGACAGCGGCGCGTGGCCGGGCGCGGGGCTGGGCCCCATGCGGATCAAGCGCAGCATGTACGACACGCCGGCGCCGAACACCAGCAGGTAGACCGCCACGAACAAGGCCAGTGTCAACGTCAGTTCGCCGACGCCATGCGGCGTGGCCGCGTCGGCCGTGCGCATCACGCCGTAGACGATCCAGGGTTGGCGGCCAATCTCGGTCACGTACCAGCCGGCCAGCATCGCGACAATGCCGGACGGCCCCATCCACAACGCAAAGCGTTGCAGCGCGCGCGACTCGTACAGACGCCCGCGCCAGCGGGTCCATAGCGCCCAACCTGCCAACAGAATCATCAGCATGCCCAGCCCGGCCATGATGCGAAACGACCAGAACACCACGGTGGCGTTGGGGCGGTCTTCGGGCGGATACGACTTCAGCCCGGGGAACTGGCCGTCCCAGCTATGCGTCAGGATCAGGCTGCCCAGGCGCGGCACGTTCAGCGCAAAGCGCGTTTCTTCGCGCTCCATGTCGGGAATGCCGAACAGCGTCAGCGGCACGCCCGCGCCCGGTTCGTTTTCCCAATGGCCTTCAATGGCGGCGATCTTCGCGGGTTGGTGCTTCAGGGTATTCAGGCCATGGAAGTCGCCCACCACCGCTTGCAGCGGCGCCACCAGCAGCAGCATGCCCATGGCCATGGCGAACATTTTCTTCACGGCGGGGCTGCGATCGCCGCGCAGCAAGTGCCACGCGCCCGAGGCGCCCACCATCAACGCGGTCGCCAGGAAGGCGGCGATGCCCATGTGCGCCAGGCGATACGGAAACGACGGATTGAAGATCACGGCCAGCCAGTCGGTGGGCACGACGCGCCCGTCCAGAATCTGGTAGCCGGCGGGCGTCTGCATCCAGCTGTTTGACGCCAGGATCCACGTGGCCGACACCAGCGTGCCCAGCGCCACCATGATGGTCGAGAAAAAGTGCAGGCCCGGCCCCACGCGTGTCCAGCCGAACAGCATCACGCCCAGGAAGCCGGCTTCCAGGAAAAAGGCGGTCAGCACTTCGTACGCCAACAGCGGCCCCGTCACGCTGCCCGCGAAGTCCGAGAAAAAACTCCAGTTGGTGCCGAACTGGTACGCCATCACCAGGCCGGACACCACGCCCATGCCGAAGTTGACGGCAAAGATCTTGGTCCAGAAGTGATACAGGTCGCGGTAGACGGTTTTGCCCGTGCGCAGCCAGAAGCCTTCCAGCACGGCCAGGTAACTGGCCAGGCCGATCGTGATGGCGGGAAAAACGATGTGGAATGAAATGGTGAACCCGAACTGTATTCGGGCAAGCAATAGCGCGTCGCCATGCATAGCGGTCTTCCTGATAAACGGGTGTCCTACCTGACGAACGGTAGATCCGCAGCAAGATGCAGTACAGATTCAGAAACCGAATAAAAAAGCGGATCAGTTTGAATGCGGCGGCGGATAAACCCAGGCAAGGCAAGCGTTTGGGGCCTGCGCCAGGGCATCGCGCGGACGGCGTGCATGGCCCCGATAAGCGGCTCAGGCCGGTCGCCGGGGAATCCATCGGGCCGGATGGGCGGCGGGCGGGGCAGGCGCGGCGCGTCGGGTCCGGCGGTGCCGACCCGTTCGAGTTCATTCGGCTACGATGGGAGCCCGCCGTTGGATCCCCTTTCATCGACGTTCGCCGCAGGCCGCTGTTGGTTGCGCCGCCCGCGCGCCCGAGATACCCGAGAGTCATGAGCATCCCCCACACGAAGGGCACGTCCGCAAAAGCCCAGGCCTTGCCACATCGGATCCGCGATCAGCTGCGCTACGAAATCCTGACGGGCTCCTTGCCCGCGGGCACGCCGCTCAAGCAGGACGCTTTGGCCACGCGATTCCAGGCCAGCCGGATTCCGGTGCGCGAAGCACTGCGCCAGCTCGAAACCGAGGGTTTGGTGGCGTATCGCCTGAACCGGGGCGCGGTTGTCATCCACATGGACGTGGACCAGATCTGCGAACTGCTGGACATCCGCATCGCGCTGGAAGGCTATGCCGTGCGCGCGGCCGTGCCGAACATGGCGCGCGCCGACCTGGACGCGTTGGAAGCCATTTTGAAGGCTTACGACGAGGCTGATTCGGTGTCGGAATGGGCCGAGCTGAACCGCCGTTTCCACCTGGCGCTTTGCGCGCCGGCAAACAACACGCGGCTGCGTCGGCTGATCGAGGAGTACGGGCTGAACACCGATCGGTACACGCACGAGACGATGTCGCAGGCAAGGGGCAAGGAAGGTCTTCTGACGGACCTCGCCCGCATCCTGGAAGCTTGCCGCCAGCAAGACGGCGTCTTGGCCGCGCGTCTGGTGGAGACGCACATTATCGAGACCAAGAAAAACCTGGTCGCCATGTACCGCATGCGGGAGGACGATTAAAAAGGCCCGCCGGGCTGCGCCGGGCGGGCCGGTGGTGCCGCAATCAGATCAGCACATATGCTGGCCACCGTTGATGGCGACGTTGGCGCCGGTCATGAAGCCCGCGTGCGGGCCGCACAGAAACGCCACCAGCGCCGCCACTTCCTCGGGTTGGCCCAAGCGGCCGACCGGTATCTGCGGCAGGATCTTTTCCTTCAACACGTCTTCGGGCACGGCCTGCACCATGCGGGTGTCCAGATAGCCCGGCGATACGGTGTTGACGGTGACGCCCTTGCCGGCCAGCTCCAGCGCCAGCGCCTTGGTGAAGCCGTGGATGCCCGCCTTGGACGCCGCGTAGTTCGTCTGGCCAAACGCGCCCTTGCTGCCGTTAACCGAAGAAATGTTGACGATGCGGCCCCACCCACGGTCCGCCATGCCGCCGCATAGCGGCTGCGTCATGTGGAACATGGAATCCAGGTTGCTGTGCATGACCTCGTTCCAGTATTCCAGGCTCATCTTGCGCAAACGGGCATCGCGCGTGATGCCCGCATTGTTGATCAGGATGTCGATCTGGCGCCCGTCGTGGTCCAGCCGTCGCATCAGCGTCTGGCACGATGCGTAGTCGCCTACGTCCACCTGGTACAGCGCAAAGCGGCGTCCGCGCGAGGCTTCTTGTTCGGCCCAGGCGTGGGCGGCGCCCTCGTTCGAGTGGTAGGTGGCGATGACGTCGTGGCCGGCATCGTGCAGCGCCAGGGCGATGGCCTGGCCCAGGCCGCCCGAGCCGCCGGTGACAAGCGCGGTGCGTTTAGCCGTCATGGCGGCCCCCTGGTTGGTTGGCATCGCGCATGGCGGCGCATGCGGCGGACATCTGCTCCGACATGGCGGACCAGATCTGCGTCATGGGAAAAGGCGCCGGCGCGATGCCACCGCCGGTGGCAAGCTTGAACCAGCCGCTCATTGCTTCACCCAGGCCGGCGGTCAGCGCGGCGTGCTCTTGCAGCGCGGCGTGAGTGATGGCCTGGCTGGCTTCCAGCTGGGATTGCCATTGCTTGCGGGTGATCTCGCCCAACGCCGGCGCAAGGGATTGCCAATCGCCGCCTTGTTGCAGCGGGGCGAGCGTGGACAGTGTGTTAGCGGTGTGTTGATCAGCCAGGTTGCGGCCCAGTTCGATCCAGCGCTGCTGGCTCTCCTGGGCAAGTTGAGTCAATCGCTGGTAGTAGGCGGCATTGGCGCCAGCAATTCCCTGGGGCATGGGGGCAGTAGGTTTCTTCATCATCCGTCCTTGTCAAAGTGGAAAGGGGTAACGAATCAGTCCTGTAAGCCGTCGGGGCAAGTGGCGGCAGCGCCATGGGATGGCGTGGGTCAACAATAGCCCAGCGCGGACCGGCAGCACCAGCCCGCGTGCGCCGTGTATTTGTGCCTGCGAAGTAACTTGACGTTACCCCGGGCTTGGTGTGTCATGCGTCGAAGCGGCACTGGCGCTGCACCGACTATTCAGCGAGGCAGTTGTGACCACATCAGGAATAACGGTTCGCGTGCCGTCCTGGCGGTACCTGCCGGTGGCGCTTGCCCTGGTGCTTCCCGCGCTACTGTGCCTGGCGGGTACCTGGATCCACGCCAAAAAGCAGCAGCGCACCGAGGCCGAAGCCGCCGCGCACATCGTCCGCGTACAGATCGAGAACATGCTTGCGCAAGCCTGGCCGGTGCTGGACCAGGTGGCCGACCTGACGCCGCGGCCCTGTGCCCAGGTGCTGCCGCAACTGCGCCGCTGGGGCACGCTGAATCCGTATTTCCGTGCCTTGGTGCTGGCCAACGATCGCCACATCTATTGTTCGTCGGTCGTCGGCGAGGTGGATTTCGAGTTGGGCGATTTCCGCAAATGGCCCATCGACGGCACGCCCGATCGGTGGTTGTTTTCGGTGGCGGGTACGCCGCTGGCGCCGGATCGCCCAGCAATTTTGCTGGGCAAGCCCGGCGCGCCGGGTTTTAGCGGCGCGGTCGCGCTTGACGGTCGCTACGTGTTGGACCTGCTGAATGCCGTCGGCACCTTGGGCGATTACCGTATCGAACTGATCGTGGGCAAGGGCGCGCCCATACACAGCGATTCCTGGAATGAAGACGACGCCGGCATCCAGCCCGTGTATGACGAGATCACGCGCAACAACGGGCGGGTCGCGCTGGCGATCAACGTCAGGGCGCCCACGGCAAGCCTGATGCAGGCCTGGAAGCAGTTGTTGCTGAGTTACCTGCCGGCCACCTTGCTGATCGGCGCGGGCCTGGCGTTTGCGGCGTATCGCCTCCAGCTGAACCGCCTGTCGTTCAAAGAGCAGT
Organism: Achromobacter semiaridum; assembly: GCF_053543755.1. Taxonomy (NCBI): domain Bacteria; kingdom Pseudomonadati; phylum Pseudomonadota; class Betaproteobacteria; order Burkholderiales; family Alcaligenaceae; genus Achromobacter; species Achromobacter semiaridum. Next base: position 14,364 of record NZ_JBLVOL010000074.1, read on the forward strand.
TGCGCCGCGCCATGCTGGCCAATGAGTTCCAGGTGCATTACCAACCGGTGTATGGGCAGCTGACCGGGCAGTGCGAAGGCGTGGAAGCGTTGATGCGGTGGAACCGGCCCGGCGTGGGTTTCGTGCGGCCGGACATCTTCATTGCAGCCGCCGAAGCCGAGGGCATGATCATCCCGTTGACCCAGCACCTGCTGAGGCTGATTGAACGCGATTTGCAAACGTGGCGCACGCCGCCGGACTTTCACATCGGCGTGAACATCGCGCCCGAGCACCTGTCCAGCAACCTGCTGGTGCCTGACATGCAGGCGTTCCTGGCTAATGTGGCCGCGCGGCGGCCGCTGCTGGTGCTGGAAATCACCGAACGCAGCTTGATTCAGGACAGCGGCCAGGCGCGCCGCAACATCGATGCGTTGCGGGCGGCGGGCGTGCGCGTGGCGATCGACGATTTCGGCACGGGACATTGCTCGCTGTCGTACCTGCAGAAGTTTCCGGTGGACTACCTGAAGATCGACAAGGGCTTTGTGCAATCGATTCTGCCGACCGGTGAAGAGGCGCCCGTGCTGGACGTGATCATCACCTTGTCGCATCGGCTGAATCTGGCGGTGGTAGCCGAGGGCGTTGAAACGCAGGTGCAGTTCGACTATCTGACGGCGCGCGGCGTGGCGTTCATCCAGGGCTATCTGTTTGCGCGGCCGATGCCGTCCGCTGAATTCATCCCCTGGTACGCAAAGCACTCGCCGCCGGGGGCGGCGCCGCCATCGTCCGGTGGCGTGGCGGCCGGCGTGTTGGCGCAGGAGGAGCCGCCGGGCGCGACGGCGGCGTAACGATCAGGACGCTTTGGCCCGCGGCTCTGCCTTGGCGAAGAACAGGTCGGTGATGGCCTGACCGTCCATGGGTTCACCGTTGATGGCGCGCGCCAGCAATTCGGCACCCAGCAGTTGCACCGAGAACACCAGGTCCGGCTGCACGCGCCGGATCTTTTCCAGGTGCTTGCTGGTGTTGACCAGCGCCACCGTCTTGGCGCCGCCCTGCGCCGTGGCTTCTTTGGCGGCCAGCACGATGAATGCATTTTCGGCGTCGTCGTCGCGCAGCGCCAGCACATAGCGCGCACGGGCGACGCCCGCGTTGTGCAGCACGTCCACGCTGGACGGGTCGCCTTCGATCAAATCGGTGGCAGCGGGGTATTCATGCGGCGTGCCCGCCGGCACGATCACCGTGACTTCGTCGCCGCGCCGGCGCAATCCGGCGTAGACGCTTAGCGCCAAGGGCGTTGCGCCCGCGATGATGATGTGGTTTTTTCTCATGGCGGTGGAAAACCTGCCTTTGACCAGCCGTTTCAAGTTGCCGCCGATCACCGGGCCGGCGATGGCGCTGATGGACGTGGCAAACACGGTAATGCCCAGGATGATAATCGACGCGGTGAACAGCCTGGCGGTGGTGCTGTGCGGCGTGATGTCGCCATAGCCCACGGTCGACATCGACACGATGGAAAAGTAGAACGCGGTGCCCGCGTCCTTGACGGGCGGGTTGAATTCTTCGCCCAGGTATAGCGTGCCGAAGACGGCGTAGATCAACAGGGACATCACGCTGACCAGCGCGAACAGCGAACCCGCCGTCACGCTCGCGCGGTCAAAGCGGCGCCAATACACCACCAGCGCGATCACCAGCACCATCGTGTAGATGCCCAGCCCCGCGCGGCCGCTGTCGCCAAGAATCGCAAAGGTGCCGATGCCGATCAGCAGCACCAGCGAGAAAGCCCAGGCGATGCGCGCCTTCAGGATCAGGCCGATGGCAATGACTTGCAGGCCCACGCCCAGCACCAGGCGGGGGATTTCCAGCAGGCCCACCACCCGCATCACTTCATGCCAATTGTCCAGCGCCAGCCAGAACGAATATTCGCGCGCGCGCACTTCGCGCAGCACGGGGTGCATGAAGGCATAGCCGTCCAGCGCAACCAGGATGGCCAGGCACCAGTTGGGGGGAAACACCGCCAGCACTTTCTTGTGCAGGCGCATCAGCGACACAGAGGTTGGCGGCATTGGAGCTGTCCTTTAGTCCGCATTTTAGGACGATGACACAAAGGGCTGCGCTATATCAAATAGGTATAGAAGGCTATCAACAAAGAATTACTGGATTTGGGTGCCAAGTCATAAACTTCGTTCATCACGCGGCTATCCAAGTGGGAAAACCGCTGATACGGGTGAAAGTCAGCCAGAAGTTGGGGCCGGCAAGCACCCAGGCGTTGATCACGTTGCAGCTTGTGCGGGGACTAGAGACCACGCAAAAGTTCACGGTCGGACCGTGCGTGAGCAGTATGAGGCACGAATGTTGGAATCGCGTGATCCAGGTAGAAGGCATCAGTGCCGGCTGATGACTCCGGGTTCACGTGTTGTTTTAGCGCGGCGTCTTACCTCTCGGGGGCAGCGCCGCGTTTTTTTCGCCCGTTCAATCTGAACGCGCCATGGGCGTTGCGCCCAGATCAGTTTGCCGCGCCGGCGTCTTCGGTTTCGCGGCCCCATTCTTCCAGCCCGTCCTGCCGGCTGTCCTCGCCCGAAGCCCGATAGTCCGGATCCAGCGCGATATCCGCCGCGAACATATAGCCCCAGCCGTGCACGGCCCGGATCGGCAATGTCATTTGATTGGCGGCGGCCTTGCGTCGCAAGCGGCTGATCATGACGTCGACGAAGCGTCGGCGAGTGATGCCGCTGTCCGCGTCGTCGGCGCCATCCGCATAGAACGCGTCGCGGCTGATCTTGCGGTCGGGCGCCGTCACCAGCCGCGACAGGAAATCGCGTTCGCCGGTGGTCAACCCCAGTGTGCGGCCGGCGGGGCTGATCAGCGTCCAGCCTTTGTTGGCCAGGCGCCAGGTTTCCTGCGCCGGTTCTTCGGCGTGCGTGTCCGCCGGGGCTTCCATGCCGTCCAGCCCCACGGCGCGGCGTACCAGCGCCTGCAATGCCGCGGCCAGCTCCAGCCCCGTCACATCGGGAGGCAGGCAGGCGTCCGCGCCGCAAAGCAGCGTCCGGATCCGGCTTTCGGCGTCGGCAAAGGCGGCGATGGCCACAATGCCCAGGCCGCGGTCAACCGCGCGCAAGCGTACGGCGGCGTTGTGGATGTCGGAAAGCGGCGCGTCCAGCACGACCAGCGGACTGGGGCGGCGGGAATAGCGGTCGTAGACGTCGATCAAGTCATGGCAACGGCGTACGCAGAAACCCAGATGAGACAAGGCATCCACAAGCCTGGCGTGCTTGGCATCGTCATTGCCAAGGAAAATGACATCCAGGGTGTTATTCATTGATGCTTCCAATGAGCCGGCGCGGCACGGAGCGTCGCGCCATGACGAGACCGTCTGGCGGTGTTTTTTTGAATGTGGGCACGGGTTTCGGCCGGGTTCCTGTTCCGATGCTGGCCGCCGGCGGCGAGGACTATGCCGCCTTGAAGTCACGCCCGTGTTTCATTTAAACACGGGCGTGTTTTTTTGTGAAGATACGTTTCTGTAGTTTCTGATGGTAACGGAGAGGCCCGGGCTTCACTGCCGGAAAGGGCGGCGCTGCCATGACTTCGTGCCCCTGTATCCCAGGATTATTAAGTATTACCGATACATTATTTTTCTATTTTGCATACGGAATTGCCCATAAACTCGGGCGGCTTTAACGTCGGCCTTGCGGGTTGTACCCCGGTGCGACTACCCTTTTGCGCGCACGCCGGATTATTGCGGTAAGTGGCTGGCCAGCTTGGGTTTTTTCAGGTGTGACCGACTCGATAAAGCCGTGCCGGCGCCGGCTCACGCGGCAGGCAAGCACGCGCATATTGCGATTTACGGATTAACCCTGAAATTGGGGTGCAATCCGTTTATTTGGCCCCAGTGTTGAGATGTTTTAATCAAATAAATAATTTCATATTAATGTCTCAGGTTGATCGATTGGACACGTTTAGCCATCGTCTGCGCAACGCAAGAATGCTTCAGGGATGGACTCAAAAAGACTTGGCGGTCGCAAGCAACCTGTCGCAAAGCGCTATCGGCAACTACGAAAGCGGGCAGCGCCAGCAGCCCTCCAGCGATGCGCTGATCAAATTGACCCGCGCCCTGCGGGTCAGCCCGATGTGGCTCAGCACCGGAGAAGGGCCCATGCTTAGCTCCGGCTATGCCGAGCCATCCGTGGCCAACGACCATGTTGGCGAGCTGCCGGTACCACCCGCGTGGCCTTTTGAATCGGTGTCCTACGCTACCTATTCACGTTTGAGCTCGCAGGAAAAGCGGCAGATCGAACTCGTGCTTGCCGCCTACATCAAGGCACGCGGCGAATAGGCCCCATGGGCTGCGCCGGGCTGGGCGGCACCGCGCTTTGCGGGCGGCGATGCGGGTCCGGCGCGGGCATGGCCTCGCCCAATTGCGGCTTGCGGCGCAGGCGGCTGCGCAAGCGTTCCACAGGGTCCGCCACCAGGCCATTCAACAGCGCCGAAAACCCGATGCAGCCCGCGATTACCAACGCCGAGAACAGCATGGGCTGGTGCATTTCAACGTCGTTCAGCAGCCAGCTGAAGAACAGAATCACCAACGAATGACAGATATAGATGGGATAGCTGAGTTCTCCGATGGCCTTGTCCAGGCGGTGGCGCGACTGGAACAGAAAAGCCAGCGGCAACAGCGCGGCAAACAGCAGCACCGCCAACCCATCACGCACCGTCGGATTGATGCCGATGGAAAAGTGCAGCAGCGTGTAGATGAACAGCGCCACGGTGCCCGCTTCAGGCAGCCGGTGAAACCGGCGCGTCCAGGCCTTGAAGCGCGGCAGCAGTACCTGGTGCGATAGCGAACCGATCAAGAACAACGCCAGTTCGGTGGGAAAGAATCGATAGGTCCAGGGATCCGTCACGCCGATGCCGGTCACGATCAAGACGCCGCGCAGCGCCAACGATGCGGCCAGCAGGGCCAACAGCCTGCGCGGCGATCCCAATACAAAGGGCGCGACCAGGTAGAAGCTCATTTCGACACCCAGCGTCCAGGCCTGCGGCACCAGCAGCCCCTGGTAGAGCGGCACTTCGCTATTGGCGAAGCTGCCCGTGAACGCCAGCGCCGAATGTTCGATGCCGAAGAACATCAACCAGTCCTGTCCGAAGATGAACAGGTTGGACAGCACCAGGAACAGGTCGGCTGAAAACGGCAGGGCTGCATAGAAGCGGAAGAACGCGCCGCCGCTTAATACATGCGCCAGCAGGGTCAGGCCGGCCACCGCCAGATAGATGGGGAACAGGCGCAAGAAGCGATTGGCGTAGAACTTGCCCGTGGCGCCCTGGTAGTTGTCCGTGGCGGTCAGCACGTATGAAATCAAGAAGCCTGAAATCACGTAGAAAAGCTGCACCGCCAGGCGGCCGCCGACAAGATGATCGGCATAGCCGCCGCCCAGGTGATCCAGCACCACTGATAGCGCCAGTAGAGTTCTCAAGAAGCCCATCGCCGTGTCTCCCGTTAATCTTTTTATGGACGGCCAGAAGCGGCCGACGCATGCGTCGTTCGTTACGTTGCGATCGGCTTCTTTACCCTGTGCTGCCAGGGTGGCCAGATGCGAGGTCTGGACTGATTCTGCGCGTCGGCCGAAGGCGCCGCCATGCGGCATTCGATGCAGCACCCTGCATCTTCGGCGTGATGGACGAGGCACTTTCGTGCTGCTTTTGGATACGGCTGTAGGGTTTAGAGAGCAGGACGTTACAGGCCTGTGCCGGTTACAGTTGGGGCTGTGAAACCTTTAGGAGACCTATTCATGCCTAGCCCTCTGTCTTCGCGTTGTCAGCTACTTTGCGCAGGTTTGCTGGCCGTGGCATTGGCGGGTTGCGCGGGGTCCACCGGAGGCGCGCGCCCGCAAGGCGCCGCCGCGGCCAATGCCGCCACCAGCGCCGATTCCCTGGCCCAGACAAGTTGGGAACTGGTGCGCTGGACCCAGACGGGCGGCGCCCAGCGCGACATCCCCCACGGCGACAACGGCGAGCCGGTGCAACTGACCTTTCTGGCGCAGGGCAAGCAGTACCGCGTCAACGGCTTTTCCGGCTGCAACCGCTATATGGGTTCGTACAAGCTGCAAAGCGGCAAGCTGTTCATCGACGCGCCGGCCACCACGCGCATGGCCTGCGTGCCGCCCGAACGCGCCAAGCTTGAAGCCGACTACCTGCGCGGCCTGACCGCCATCGATACCTTCACGCTGGACAGCGGCGGCGCGCCCCGGCATCTGACGTTCAACCTGCGCGGCGGCGACGTGCTGGAATTTGAACGCCGCCAGGATCCCCCCACGCCCTAAACGATTGGCGGCGCGATAATGTGGCCGTTCCACGCCCTGCATGACGCGGCGGCGCGGCGTGGCTGGCTGATTTCCGGAGACCGCTAATGCCTTTTATTGCTTCCTTGCGCTGGATGGCGCCGTGCGCGCTGTCCATCGCGCTGGCCGCCTGTGCCGGCCCGTCCCCGCGCGCGGCCGACGGACAAGACCCGCGCTTTCAACCGGCGTCGAAGTCCGACATCCTGGCGCAAACCAGCTGGGACCTGGCGCGCTGGACCTTGCCTGGCGGCGGCCTGCGGACAATTCCGCATCCCACGTCGAATTCGCGTCCGCTGACCGTGAGCTTCGTGCATGTGCAGGGTGCGCCGCGGATATCGGGCTTTGCGGGTTGCAACCAATACAACGCGCCCTATACCGTCGCCAACGGCCAACTGATCGTGCAGGCGAATCCCGTCGCCACGATGATGGCGTGCGCGCCGCGGAACATGAAGCTGGAGCAGGACTTTCTGGCCGGCCTGACGCGCATCACCGCGACGTCGCTGGACAACACCAACAACCCGCAGCGCATGACGTGGGTGCTTGCCAGCGGCGATACGCTGGACTTTGGCCGGCGCGTGGACCCGGTGGCGGGCGGGCAAGCCGGGCCGACCAAGCTGGTCTATGTGAATGCCGAGCGCGTGCCCTGCGACGGGGGCGCCGGCCGCGCCCTGTGCTATCAGGTGCGCGACAGCGCCTCGCAGCCGTGGCAATACTGGTATGGCGACATTACGGGCTTTCAGTTTCAGCCGGGCATCCGTTACCGCCTGCGGGTGGTTGAAGTGACTGACCCGACCCCCCCGCCGGGCGCTTCAACCGTGCGCTGGGTGCTGGACGCGGTGATCGAGCAGGAAGTCGTCAGCCGTTGACGCGGATCAATCCGGGCGCTGGGCGGCGTGGCCTGCCCGGCGTTGGCCGCTGCGGGGCAAGCTGCTCAGCGTTTACTATTACGGGCTTCGCCCACCGCTTTGCACTGCTTTGCCATGACTGCCGTCGTCAATATCGCCGCCTATAAATTCGTTTCCCTGGATCTTCTGCCCGACTTGCGCGCCCACCTGCTGACGGTGGCGGGCGACTGCGGGCTCAAGGGCACCATCCTGTTGGCCGAAGAAGGCATCAACCTGTTCCTGGCGGGTGCCGCCGAGGGCATCGATACCTTTCTGCAAACGCTGCGCGCCGATGCGCGCTTTGCGGATCTGGAAGTGAAATTCAGCCACAGCGAAGGCGTGCCGTTTCGCAAGCTGCTGGTCAAGATCAAGCGCGAAATCATCCGCATGGATCACCCCACCATTCGCCCTGAAGCAGGCCGTGCGCCGGGGGTGGACGCCAAGACGCTGGCGCGCTGGCTTGAGCAGGGCACCGACGATGCCGGCCGCCCGGTCGTCATGCTGGACACGCGCAACGCGTTTGAAGTTGATGAAGGCACTTTCAAGAACGCCATCGATTGGCGCATCGAGCGCTTCACGCAGTTTCCGGCCGCCGTACAGGCCCATCGCGCAGAACTGGAAGGCAAGACGGTCGTCAGCTTCTGCACGGGCGGCATCCGCTGCGAAAAAGCCGCCATCTACATGAACGAGGCGGGCGTTCCAAACGTATATCAGTTGGACGGCGGCATCCTGAAGTATTTCGAGGAAACCGGTGGCGTGGGGTATGACGGCAAGTGCTTCGTCTTTGACGAACGCCATTCGCTGGACCCGGAGCTGGCGCCCACCCAGCCGTAGCCCTGGCCCGGGGCGTCTGACGCAAAAAAAAAAGCCCGCCATTTACCCGGCGGGCTTTTTTGCGTCAGACGGATGCGCCGATCAACGCACGCGCATGCCGGGCTTGGCGCCGGGGAAGGGCTCCAGTACATAGATGCCGGCGTCCACGGATTCGTCCGCATGGCTGGCGGCCAGCACCATGCCTTCGGACACGCCGAACTTCATCTTGCGCGGCGCCAGGTTGGCCACCATGACGGTCAGCTTGCCGATCAGGTCTTCCGGCTTGTAGGCCGACTTGATGCCCGAGAACACGTTGCGGTGGCGACCTTCGCCCACGTCCAGCGTCAGGCGCAACAGCTTGGTCGAGCCTTCGACGTGTTCGCAGTTGACGATCTGCGCAATGCGCAGGTCGACGCGGGCGAAATCGTCGATGGAAATGGTCTCGGCGACGGGCTCGCCACCGGGCACAACGACGGGGGCGGCGGGCGGTTCGAACAGGTCTTCCAGCATTTGCGGTTCCACGCGTTGCATCAGGTGCTTGAAGGGCGCCACGCGCTGCGGCAGCACGGCGGCATCGGCCCAGGTAAACGGCGCCTGCGCGCCAAACAGCTCCAGCGCCACGCGCTCGGCCAGCGACGGCAACACCGGCGCCAGCATCACGGACAAGGCCTTGAAGCCGGCCAGTGAACGCGAGCAGATGTCTTGCAACGCGGCCTTTTGCGCGTCGTCGGCGGTGGCCAGGCCCTTGGCCAGTACCCACGGCTGCGCCGTGTCGAACGCCTGGTTGATGCGGTCGGCGTAGGCCATGATTTCGCGGATGGCGCGGTTGTATTCGCGCGCCTCGAAGGCGGCGCGGATGGATTCGGCCTGTTCGGCGTATTCGGCCGACAACGCGGCGGTGTCGCCGGAATAGCCCAGCACGCCGTCAAAATGCTTGGTGATGAAGCTGGCGGCGCGGCTGGCGATGTTGACGTATTTGCCGACCAGGTCGCTGTTGACGCGGGCGATGAAATCTTCGGGGTTGAAGTCCACGTCCTCGACGCGGGCGTTCAGCTTGGCCGCGATGTAATAGCGCATCCATTCGGCGTTCATGCCCAGTTCCAGATAGCGCAGCGGCGAAATGCCGGTGCCGCGGCTCTTGGACATTTTTTCACCGCTGACGGTGATGAAACCGTGCACATTGACCGCGTCCGGCGTCTTGCGCCCGGCAAACTTCAGCATGGCGGGCCAGAACAGCGCGTGGAAATACACGATGTCCTTGCCGATGAAGTGCACTTGTTCGGTGGTGCCGTTGGGGTCGAGCAGGGCGTCGAAATCCAGGCCCTTGACCGCGCAGTACGACTTCAGCGACGCCAGATAGCCGACCGGTGCGTCCAGCCACACGTAGAAATACTTGCCCGGCGCGTCGGGGATTTCAATGCCGAAGTAGGGCGCATCGCGCGAGATGTCCCAGTCGCCCAGCTTGGCCTCGCCGTCTTCGGCGCCCAGCCACTCGCGGGTCTTGGCCAGCATTTCCGGCTGCAAGTGCTTGCCGCCGTTGGCGTTGGAGCCGGTGGTCCATTGCTGCAGGAATTCCACGCAGCGCGGGTCCGACAACTTGAAGAAAAAGTGGTCGGACGACTTCAGCACGGGCGTCGCGCCGGTCAGCGCCGAGTACGGGTTGATGAGTTCGGTGGGCGCATACACGGCGCCGCACACCTCGCAGGAATCGCCGTATTGGTCCTTGGCGTGGCACTTGGGGCATTCGCCCTTGATGTAGCGGTCGGCCAGGAACATGCCCTTGACGGGGTCATAGAACTGTTCAATGGAGCGCGTTTCGATCAGGTTCTGCTCGCGCAGCGCGCGGTAGATGTCGTGCGACAGCGCGACGTTTTCCGCCGAATCGGTGGAATGCCAGTGGTCGAAACGGATGTGGAAACCGTTCAGGTACTGCGGGCGTTCAGCGGCATAGCGAGCCACCAGCGCCTGCGGCGTGATGCCCTCTTTTTCGGCCTTCAACATGATCGGCGCGCCATGCGCGTCGTCGGCACCCACGAAATGCACCGTGTGGCCCGCCATTCGCATCGAACGCACCCAGATATCAGCCTGGATGTATTCCATGATGTGGCCGATGTGGAAGGATCCGTTGGCGTAGGGCAGCGCTGTGGTGACAAATAGGGTGCGAGACATGGTTGTCGACAGAGGTGGAGGGAAAAAGGGTTTGGCGGGCCATTTTAGGACAATGGCGGGGACTTGCCCCGGCGCGGCCCGATAACGACACAACCCGCCGATCGCACAGGCGCGATTCGGGCGGGTTGGAATGGGTGACGGCCGGCAGGCGCTGGCAGTGCCCGGCACCGGCAGACCGGGCGGTCGTGCCGCGCGAGGGCAAGGGCAACGGCAAGCTTGCGCCGCACGCGGCGCAAGCGTTTACGTCATGCCGACGTTAGCGGACTTCGCGGGCTTCGACGTCGATCACATCGCCACGCGGCTGCGTGGCGAAGGGGGCGGTGGCGGTCTGGAAGGGTCCCGGTCGGGCGCCTTGGCGCTGGCTCCAGTAGGCGCGGACGCCGAAAGGTTTGCCGCGCACCTTGGCGACCACGTAAAGGATCGCCACGGCAAGCGCCGTGGACAGCATGAAGACCAGCGCCATCGCCATACCGATCAAGGCCAGGGCGGCGAAAAGGACGGCACGGAAGAAGCGGATAAGTGTGTTGGTCATGAAGGTCGGATGCAAAACGCAGCGAAAGGTTCCCGCGTATCCGCTATCCTTTAGGGGACGGCGGCCCGCAGAAGCCGCGCTGCCTACGGAACCATAGTGACATGAGTATAACGATAGAAAACATCCGCGCCGTTTTGCGCGCGGCGCGCGACCCGAACACGGGTTTGGACCTGGGCGTTTCTGTAAAAGATCGTGACATCGACCTGACAGGCGGCCGCGTGGCCGTCACCCTGGAATTGGGTTACCCCGCGGACGGCGTGCGGGAACAGGGGGCCGCCGTGGCGGCCGCTGCGCTTGCCCAGGCCGGCGCGCCCGATGCCCGCATCACCATTACCTGGAAGGTTGCGGCCCACGCGGTGCAGAAAGGTCTGAAGCCGCTGCCCAATGTGCGCAACATCATCGCGGTCGCGTCCGGTAAGGGCGGCGTGGGCAAGAGCACCACCGCCGTGAATCTGGCGCTGGCCTTGTCGGCCGAGGGTGCCAAGGTGGGCGTGCTGGACGCCGACATCTATGGCCCCAGCGTGCCGACGATGCTGGGCATTTCCGGCCGCCCGGAAAGCCTGGACAACAAAAGCATGGAACCCCTGACGGGCCACGGCTTGCAGGCGAACTCCATCGGCTTTCTGATCGACGCCGATTCGCCCGCTATCTGGCGCGGCCCGATGGTGACGCAGGCGCTGGAACAACTGCTGCGCCAGACCAATTGGCGCGACCTGGATTACCTGATCGTCGACATGCCTCCCGGTACGGGCGACGTGGCGCTGACGCTGGCGCAGAAGGTGCCGGTGGTGGGCGCCGTCATCGTTACCACGCCGCAGGACATCGCGCTGCTGGACGCCCGCAAGGGCCTGCGCATGTTCCAGAAGGTTGAAGTGCCGATTCTGGGCGTGGTCGAAAACATGGCCATCCACATCTGCTCGCAGTGCGGTCATGCCGAACACATTTTTGGTGAAGGCGGTGGCCAGCGCATGGCCGAGCAGTATCAGACGCCCTGGCTGGGCAGCCTGCCGCTGACGCTTGCCATCCGCGAACAGACGGACGCCGGCAAGCCCACCGTGGTGTCGGACGCCGGGAGCGAAGCCGCCGGGCTTTATCGTGGTATCGCCCGCAAGCTGGCCGCCGGGGTGGCCGCGCTACCGCGCGATATGGCCGGAAAATTCCCGTCTATCGTCGTCCAGCAGCCGACCTGACACATGCAATGGGCAGCCCGCGCCATTCTGGCAGGACTATGCGTATTTTCGGCAGAGGCGTTGGCCAAGCGGCCGGAAGTCATCGTGGACCCGGGCGGGGTGCCGCCGGCCGCGCTGACGGCCATCACCGAGGCCGTTGACGCGATTGCACGGCTGGCGGAAGACCAGGACGGGGGCGAAATCAACCGGCTGCGGCGGCGGGCCCGTGACGCCACGTTGGCCGCGCTGGCCACGCAGGGCTACTTTTCACCCACGGTAACGTTGGAGTCCGGCACCGATATCGGCGGGGAAACCTGGGATATCGGCATCGTGCCGGGCAAGCGCACGACCGTCTCTTCCGTGGACCTGAAGTTCACCGGCCGCATCACGCGCCCAGAGTTCGCCCAGCGCGTGCAGAAGCTGCGCGACGATTGGCAGCTCAAGGCCGGCCAGCCCTTCATCAATAGCGACTGGAACCGGGCCAAGTCGAATCTGCTGGACGAGGTCTCGACGCGCGACTTCATGCTGGCGCGCATGACGGCATCGCAGGCCGAAATCATGGCCGACACGGCCTCGGCCGCCTTGCATGTGACCATCGACAGCGGGCCGCAGGTTCGCATGGGCGAGCTGACCACCGAAGGCCTGAAACGCGTGCCGGACAAGCTGGTGCAGCGCTACGTGCGTTATTCGGTCGGGGCTGCCTACGATCAGAACCGGCTGGATACCTGGCAGCAGGACCTGCAATCCACGGCCTTCTTTCGCGGCGCCTTCGTGTCATTGGAGCAGCCCGGCAGCACGCCGCCGCAAGCTGCCGATGTGAAATCCGATCGCGCCCGCGCGCCCGGCTCCGCCGATGTGGCCGCCGCCACGCCCGCGGGCGACCCGACCGTGTCGGGCGCGGTGCCGCCCCCGCCGCCAGCCTATGACTCGGACGGCGAAGTGACCTTGCCGGTGCAGGTGCGCGTGGTTGAAGCGCCGCCCAAGCGCTTCACGGCCTCGATCGGCGTGGACGACGAGGCGGGCGTGCGCGTGGAATCGCTATACCGCCAGAACGTGGTGTTCGGCCAACCCGTCACCATGGAAACCGGTTTCAGCGTGGACCGCCTGCGCCAGCGCGCGTACGCCGACTTCCTGCTGCCGCCGACCGAGCGCGGCTACAAGGATTCGTTTGGCGTGCTGGCCGACCATTCCGACATCCAGGGCCTGGATGTGACCCGCTATGCCCTGGGCGCCACGCGCCTGCAAGAGCGCAAGGGCGCGGGCGATAGCCGCGTCGAATATGAAACGCGTTGGGGTCTGCTGCTGGCGCAGGACCACGTAAAAATCGACGGGGGCGAGGAATACACCCTGCCCACGCTGACCGCCACGGCCGAATGGCTGCGCCGCGACGTCGACAACAAATACGACCCACGCGAAGGCAACCTGATCGCCGTGGGCGGCGGCGTGGGCGTGACGCTGGACACCGGCGAACCCTATACCCGCGCCCGCCTGCGTGCGCAGAAATGGTGGCCCATCGGCAAGCTGGACGTGCTGACCGTGCGCGGTGAGGTCGGGCGTGTGTGGTCCAACAGCAAAGTGCAGGTGCCGGACGACTTCGGCTTTCGCACGGGCGGCGCGCGGTCCATACGCGGCTACAAGTATCAAAGCATTGGCGTGAAACGCGACAACGCGGTGGTCGGCGCGCCGACGCTGGTGGTGGGCAGCGTGGAATACGACCACTATTTCAACGAACGCTGGGGCATGGGCGTGTTCGTGGATGCCGGCGACGCCGCCGAGTCCTTCGGTGACATGTCGCTGGCGGTGGGCTACGGCGTCGGCGCGCGGGTGCGCACCCCCGCCGGCCCCTTGTTCCTGGACGTGGCCTACGGCCAGCGCGAGCGCGACCTGCGTCTGCACTTCTCGTTGGGGATCGCGTTTTGAAGCTGTTGCGCAAATTCCTGCGGCAGGTGCTGGTGTGGTGGCTGCCGGGTCTGGCGATGCTGCTGTTGCTGGCCGCCGGGTTCCTGTTCTGGCTGGTGGGGTCGCAAAGCGGCACGCGGCTACTGTTGACCACCGCCGCCCAGCAGTTGAACGGTCAGGCGCTGGACGTGACCGGATCGTTGCTGCGCGGCGTGACCGTGGGCAAGCTGGACCTGGACGCGGGCGGCACGCGCGTCGATATCAGCCACCTACATCTGAATGTGGATTGGCGCGCGCTGGGCCAGCGGCGCCTGCATGTGCGCGACGTGTCGGCGGAATCGGTGCGGGTGGCCTTGGCGCCGTCGGCCGAGGCGCCTGCCGCGCCGGACGATAACGAGCCGTTCTCGCTGCCGTCCCTGCCCGTGGATATTGCCGTGGACCGCCTGGCCCTGGGTGAGTTTCAACTGGAGCAGGGCGGCCAGCCATTGCCCGTGACCCTGGGCGACCTTAGCGCGACGTTCGCGGCCGGCAAGCAAGGCGCGCAGCTGCGCATCGCGTCGTTGCGGATCGGCCACGAGGTCGGCCAGGCGCAGGTGTCGGGCGAAGCGGAACTGCAAGGCATGGCCGACCCCTGGCCGTTCGCCGCGCG
>NZ_JBLVOL010000074.1:28855-29814 GCF_053543755.1 Achromobacter semiaridum
CGTGCCGGCGCGCGGGTCCGGCCCCGAATCTCCTTTGTGTCAGGCGGACAGATTAGGGGGCGTATTCGCGGCGGGACCGGCGGCGGGCAAGCAGGGGGATACGACTTCGCAAGCCAAGCCCGCCACTGGCGGCGAACGCACGACGCAACCGGGCGCACGGACTGCGCCGCAATCCGGAACACCGGCGAAACCTCGCGGCAGCGCACCGACCAACGCCTCGGCGAATTCCGGCGTGAACGGGCAGGCGAACTCCAAACCCACCGCGCAGGTGAGTTCCAAAGCCGATGCGCGGGCGACCACAGCAAGCGCACAGGTAAACGCCAAACCTAAGGCGGATGCCAATGTGGCGGCGGGGGCGGGCGCGAGCAGCGGCCCCAAAGCCGCCGCCTCCGAGATCGCCGGCCCGCCCGCGCCTGCCTGCCAAGTCGTGCTGCGCGCCGACGCGGCGGGGTCGATGGATGGCATCCAGGCCAAGCTGGACGGTGCCGGGTCCGGGATGCTGCTGGACGTGGTGGCCGACCTGGCCCCGCGCACCGCGCTGATCCTGCGCAGCGCCCGGGCCAGCGCGCAACTGCCGGATAAGTCGACGCTGGCTGCCCAGTTCGACCTGCAATCGGGCGCTGGCCAAGTTGCCGGCCGCGACCGCATCACCGGCACGATCAGCGCGCAGCGCCTGGATCTGGCGCCGTGGTTGGGCAAGGACATACCCCCGGCCATCCTGACCGTGCGCGGCGATGTGCAGGCCGACATCGAAAACCTGAGCCAGTTGCGCCATGCCGCCATTGACCTGCGTTTCGAAGAGGGCACGCGCTGGAACAAGCAGCCGCTGACGGGCGGCGTGAAAGCGCAGGTAGACATCGCCGCCACCGACCCCGGATCAGCACCGGCCGCCGCACCGGCACCCGCCACGACGCCCGCAACGGCTGCCGCACCCGCCACCGCCACCGCCACCGCACCGG